>SHXO01000059.1 GCA_009693245.1 Betaproteobacteria bacterium
GGGGGGGTAAACTCATGCGCCGTTTCAATTCTCAGCCTTGTAATGACCATCCTGCTTGCCCCCATGGAGGGGCTGGTCGATTTCGTCTTGCGCGACATCTTGACGCGCGCGGGCGGCATCGACCGTTGCGTTTCGGAGTTCATCCGCGTCACCGGCACGCTGCTACCCGAGCGTGCCTTTCGGCGCGTCATGCCGGAGCTAGACCATGGCGGGCGCACGCCAGCGGGGGTGCCCGTGCGAGCGCAATTGCTGGGTTCCGACCCGGAGTGTCTCGCCGAAAATGCAGCCAGGCTGGCCACCTTGGGGCCCGCGGGCATCGATCTGAATTTCGGCTGCCCGGCCAAGAGCGTGAACCGCCACCGGGGAGGCGCGGTGCTGCTGGACGAGCCAGAGCTGATCGGGAGAATCGTCGCGGCCGTGCGGCGTGCGGTCCCCGCACCCATGCCGGTGTCGGCCAAGATGCGATTGGGTTATCTCGACTCATCGAAGACGCGCGAATGCGCGCTCGCCATCGCCTCCGGCGGCGCGGACGAACTCGTAGTCCATGCACGCACGAAAGCCGATGGTTACCGGCCGCCGGCCTACTGGGAGCGCATCGCGGATATTCGCGCCTGTGTGAATATTCCGGTGATCGCCAACGGCGAGATCTGGAACGTGGAGGATGCCTTACGCTGCCGCGCGCTATCAGGCTGCGATGCGCTGATGCTGGGGCGTGGCATGGTGACGGACCCTGGCTTAGCATTGGCCATCAGAAAGCGGGACAGGACGGGCCTCGCGGAATCGCACTCACCGGACATCGAGTGGGAGGCGCTACAGCCTCGCATGGCGGAATTCTGGCAAATCGTCAGTGTGCATTTGATTCCGGCCCACCGCGCCGGGCGCTTGAAGCAATGGCTCAACTTCCTGCGCCGGCGTTTTCCCAAGGCACAGGCGGCCTACAATGCAGTGCGAACGATCAATGATCCGACTCTGGTGAACCAGATTCTGTTTGGCGCCAGCGGCCTGCTCCATGCAGACCGGGAATTGCTGGCGGCATGAATATCCTCACCCATCTTGTTTGCGCATTTTTCTTGATAACGCTTAGTCCCATGACACACGCTGACCTCCCCTCCTCCCGGGCCGAGCTTGCGCCTAACGCGAAACTGCGCGTGGGCATCAACTACGGCAATTTTCTTCTGGTGACGAACTATGTTTCCGGCACCGAGCCTCGTGGCGTTGCACCCGATCTCGGGCGCGAATTGGCGCGGCGGCTCGGCGTACCAATCGAGTTCGTCGTATTCGATTCAGCCGGCAAACTTGCCGGCGCCGGGAAAACCGGCGCGTGGGACGTGGCGTTTCTCGGTAACGAGCCTCAGCGGGCACACGAAATTGCGTTTACCGCCGCGTACCTGGAAATTCCCGTCACCTTCCTCGTTCCCGCCGGATCGGCCATTCGCACCATCGCGGACGTGGACCGCGAGGGCGTGCGCGTCGCCGTCGCGCGGCAAAGCGCCTACGATCTGTATCTCACGCGCAATCTCAAGCACGCGCAACTCGTGCGCACGGAAGGTATCGACGGCTCCTACGACCTTTTCATCAACGAAAAGCTCGAAGTGCTTGCCGGCCTCAAACCCCGGCTCGTAACCGACGCCGAGAAACTCCCCGGTTCGCGCGTTATGGAAGGGCAAGCCACCTCCGTCAAGCAGTCCATCGGCACCCTCCATGGCCGCGAGACAGGTTCCAAATATCTGCGCGAATTCGCCGAAGACGTGAAAGCATCGGGCCTCGTCGCCCGCTTGATCGCTCAGTACGGTGTGCGCGGCGTGTCCGTCGCGCCGCCGGCGCAGTAATGACCGGGACTAAGTCCGCTTTTTAGACTCTAGCTTCGCCTTCAAGTCAGCGAAGGGATTGAACGTCGCGTTCGGCGTAACACTCCCCGCATCCGTTCGCCCCGCCGAGTCCAGCAGCTTGGCGTGTTCGTTCTCGTGACAGTAAGTGCAGAGCAATTCCCAGTTACTGCCATCCGGCGGATTGTCGTCGTGATTGTTGTTCTTGTGGTGCACTTCGAGGAGTTTAAGGTTGGCGTGCGTGAACGTGCGCGCGCATTTTCCGCACACCCATGGGTAGAGCTTCAGCGCCTGCGCTCGATATCCCTCGGCGCGCTTCTCGGCGTTGCGCCGGGCTTCCAGCACCACTTTGTCCAGCCGGTCATTTGCCATGGGGTCCTCGTCCCTGCTATCCAAGGAAAGTATAGCCGGTCGCCTACCGAGCATTCCAAGAACGCGCGACCGGAGTTCCATTCAAGGGCGTTTCCCTCATCCCCACCCTTCTCCCGTGGGGAGAAGGGCTTTTCCTCCCTCGCCCTCCGGGAGAGGGAACGAGGGTGAGGGAAGAATAAATCCTGAATGACGAAAAGATCAATAGGACAGCACTCGCGAACTTGGGACGCCGATTCCTGGTGGGAGAAAGTCGCCGGGGGTAGCCCGGCAGCTACCTCCTTTTCTTGCGCGGCCAAGAAAAGCAGGCAAAAGAAGGCCGCCCCAACTGAACCGCCCCTTGCGGGGTGCCCTGCGTTACTCGAAGCGGCGGGGCCTGCGGAACTTGTCCGCGCAAGAAACGCGCGGCCTTCGAACAGTCCTCGGCGAAATCACCCGCCACTTCTGCGTTACTCGGCGGTTCAGTAGGGTGAGAACATCAATCACACCCAATCTGAAAGCGTAGCGCACCGCGAACGCGGCACTATAAGTCATATGCTCTCATGCAATTCAACCGTTTCGCGGTCCCCTGAGCGATTAGCTCGCTGGCGGATAGCGGCGAAGCAAGCGCACATCTTTATACAGTTATTCAGGCGCGACCCTTTTCACACGTTCGGCGCGTCCCGTGAAGCAAAAAGTTAGAAGTTTCCCCATTTGCCTCGGTTACGCTGAGCACTTCGCTTCTCCCGTTCTCCGGTACTTCTGCTCGAACCACTCCAGGAACTTAGTAACTCGATCGGGAGGGAAATCTTTCCGAACGTCGATGACAAACAACTGACCAAATCGGGCGTAGTAGATCGCCAGCCGATTAATCTCTCCCCCGTGCCTTTGGTCCGCGAGCCCTTCGATTTTCGAGAGCGCGTAATAGCGCAACAACTGATCCACGTCGCGTCGATCCAGGCCTTTTCGCGCCGTGCATTTTACGTCGATGAGCATATCGTCGATCACGAAGTAAGGCTGGTTCAACGCAACCGGATTCTCACAGCGAAATGCTGGCCTAAGTAGGCATCTTTGTCGGGCGCGAAAGGCTTCACGATCCATCATGGCGAAAATCGCCGCAACGTCGTTCAAGCAGCAGTCATCTGTGCTCGGGAAGTCAAAAGGAATCAGCACTGAGTCACTCATTTCCCTTTGCACCTGGCGAAAACTTCCGATGATCTTGGCGATCATCCACCCTGACGCCAGCAGATCGCGCGTCAGCACCCCATGGTGAATGTACTCTGTGCTACAGCCATCCGCATTTCGCACAGCCGCTCTAAGCTGTTGTACCGCCTCCTCTGGTACCGACGAGTGGGAATACACTGTCGCAAAGCCCCTTCTGAACTCGGAACGTTCAAGGCCAGCGCCTACCAGCACACCTCCCTCGCCGCGTGCCGCAAGTTCCGCGAAATCGACAGCATCGGCCGCGACGCAGCGCCCCGGCTCGGCCATCGGATTTAGCCGCTGAACTTCGGGGTAGGCGTCAGGTCTTGCAACCGAGCAATCCTGCAACCAGTCGGTCTGAATCGGAGACAGCCAGATAGTCCATTTATCTAATGACTGTGCCGCGAAAGCGGCGTAGCGCATTTCTCTGGTTCCAGTGTTGAAGTGCCCCCCTTCTGAACCGCCAAGTAACGCAGAAGTGGCGGGGAAAGTTGGCGAGTACTGTTCGAAGGCTGCGCGCCTTTTGCGCGGACTAGTTCCGCAAGCGCCCATCGCTTCGAGTAACGCAGGGTACCCTGATAGGGGCGGGGCAGTAGGCGCGGCCTTTCTTCGCTTACCTTCTTTGGCCGCGCAAAGAAGGGGAGTAGCCGCCGGGCTACCCCCGGCAAATTTTCGCGATACCGTTGCGCGTGGGACCGCACGTACTTTTGGCGCTCACGGCCACTCGACCCAATCTCTCCCTCACCGTCGGTCCTTTTCCCGGTGGAAAAGGGAAGAAACAGCGGTCCGGATTCTCTCGGAAAGCGATGAGAGTGGATCGTCATGTATCACCGGTCACCACTCACCGGCAGGCAATATGTCATCTCTTTCCTTTGATACGGAACACCGGTATGATTTATTCACACTGAAAGGATTACGATCTCCCATGAGCACGGCAGTCAGGAAAACCATCTCACTACCCGCTGGTCTCGCCAAAGATGCCGAGGCACTGGCCCGCGCGGAGGGCAAGACTCTTAGCGCCGTTATTCTGGACGCCCTTCGCCTGGCCGGAATCGAGCGCCGCCTTCAGGAACTGCGCGATGTTCAAGGTTACTGGAGCCGCAAGGCTCACGAAAAGGGAATCCTTACAGAACAGGATCTGGACCGCTATCTTCGGCAATGAAGGTCGTCTTCGACACCAACATCCTGGTGCCGGCGCTAGTCTTTCCCGGCGAACGCGCCGAGGTGGCACTGCGCCGTATTATCGAAGAGCATTACTAGTTACTGCTTTCCAAACCAATTCTGGATGAATTGCTGGGCATCCTCGCCAGAAAATTTTTGCGAGATGCCGAGGAGCTTGCACACGCTGCCGTTTTTGTATCCAGTCTCGCAACTGCCGTAAGATCCCGCCGCAAACTCAAGGTCCTGGCGGATGAGCCCGGCAACCGAATCCTCGAATGCGCGGTCACTGGCCGTGCTGACGCGATAATAAGCGGAGACAAGCTGTTGCTCAAGCTTAAGGCGTACGGCGGGGTGAGACTACTCAGCCTGCGCGAATACCTCGCATGATCGCTCCAAAAACCGAGAAAGCCTACACATTCGCAGCATTGGTCCGAGTAACTGACCGTTTGCTACCCTCAACGAAAATCGCCAAGTCCGCCTTTGGCGGACCAATCGCAAGGTACCGATGTCCAATGACTAAATGGGGACGCTGGCATATGAAACGACTCGTTGTGTTTTTGTTGGCAATGGTTTGGACCACATCGCTTTGGGCAGGCCCACGGGAAGACGCGCTCGCCGAGTTCGAAAAATTCTTCGCGTATTTCAAAACCGATAACCACGACCAGTTGGTCACGCTGTTTTCTTCCGATGCCTTGTTCATTGGGACGATTTCGCCAGAGCTGGTCACCACACGCGAACCGCTGCGCGAGTACTTCGTGAAGGCCTTGTCCAGCATGCGGGGGGAAGTGAAAGCGAATCTATTCGGCACGACCGCGACTTTACTCACGGACGACGTCGTCCTCGTCACGGCCGCATAGCAATCCGAGCGCACGCTCGATGGAAAGATGACGACTAATGGCCCTTCGCGAAACACGTCGGTGATGCATAAGCGCGGCGACCGCTGGTATATCGTGCAGTTTCATAACTCCTGGAAACCGAAGTGAGAGGACCCCGTAACGGCTGATCGCCGTATCATTTCGCCCCGTATCGTTTCGCCCTCGGAGTAACGCGCTTGGAAGTGATACATTGCGAGCCATGACCACACCATCCACCCAGAGGAAACCCATGAAGCTAAAAAACTCCTTGCAACTCATGATCGGCGCCATGTGCGCCAGCGTGGCCATGACCACCTCGCTCGTCCGCGCCGACGACGCTTTGGTCCCAGCCTTGAAGGCGGCGAAGGTGATCGAACTCAATTTCATCTGGGATGCGCGCTCGCCGCTCCTGTCCTTCAACCCGCCCTTCGCCGCATCGCTCACCAACACTCACAAGCAGACGAAGGGTTGGATTCCCGAGCTGAGCTTTGCCGCCGACATGATGTTCTTCAGCGGCCAGCACGGCGCCCCCACCCTCGACGCGCTTGGGCATATCGGCCACAACGGCAAGCTCTTCGGCGGTCTGGACGCGGAACAGAGCGAGATGCCCAGCGGCTTGACGGCCCTGGGGGTTGAAGCCTATCCCAAGGAAAAGTTCGTCAACCGAGCGGTGTTGCTCGACGTCGCACGCTTCAAGAACGTGGAGGCCCTGGCGCCCGGCGAGGAAATCACCGGAGCGGACCTGGAAGCCACGGCCAAGGCGCAGAAGGTGGACGTGCGCGCCGGGGATTCGGTGCTGATCCGCACGGGCTACGGCAAGTTCTTCGGCGACAAGGCCAAGTACATGGGACTGCGTCCCGGACCGGGCGAAAGCGGCGCCAAATGGCTCGCGGAGAAAAAGATTTTCCTGGCCGGCGCCGACCAGCTCACCTTTGAGGTGTATCCGGAAAAGGGCACGATCTTCCCGGCCCACCGGATTCTCATCGCGGACAGCGGAATCTACATCGTGGAGAACATGAATCTGGAAGAGCTATCCGCCGCGCTGGCGGCTCGCAAGGATTACGCATTTTCGTTGGTTTTGAATCCCTTGCGGCTGCGCGGCATGACGGGTTCGCCGCTTAATGCGTTCGCGATATTGCCGTGAAACGGGAAGCGTGAGACGTGAGAACAACCCGCGGCCCCTCCTCACCCTTCACGCTTTACCCTTCACGATGATAAGGAGCACACATGGTTAACGCAATCGTATTGTTGAACATCGCCCGCGCCCGTGTGGGCGAGGTAGCGGAGAAACTCGCGGCCATGGAAGGCATTTCGGAAGTGTATTCCGTGGCGGGGCGTTTCGATCTGGTGGCGATGGTTCGCGTCAAGAGTAACGAGGATTTGGCCGACATCGTCACCAACAAGATGCAAAAGCTCGAAGCGATCATAGCCACCGAAACCCTGATCGCTTTTCGCGCTTACTCCCAACACGACCTGGAGGGGATTTTCTCCATCGGTATGAAATAGGCCGGCAGGCCTATCTAGAGGGCAGCGGAATGCGGCCGATAAGAGCCGGATTGGTGAGCAAGGCGGCGGTGAACTCGCGCTGCAGTTGGTCGCGAAAGACGTTCTCGCGCTTGACAAAGCTTTCCATCTCGGGTGCGCTGAATACTTTTTCCAGGAATTCCAGTTCCTTCACGCTGTAGGTCCCAGCCATGGCGCGTGCGATGACTTGGCGCAGGGCCTTCACCACCACAGGGTCACGCAATGCATCCAAAGCCGCCTTGCTTTGTTCCGGAGGCAGGGCCTGCAAGGTTTCGTAGATTTGCCGGGTCGCGATCTGCCTGTAGGCGGGCACTTGAAATAATTTCTCGGCCGCAACCATGCGGCTGCTTTCCGGCTCTTGCGCGTAGGCGGCGGCCCAACTGGCGCAGAGCAGGCAGGCGCTGACGATCCGGCAAAGGGAGCGAATAGGCATTCAGCTCAAATGCAAGCGGCTGTGCTTTGGCACCCGCGCCATCAGGTATTCCATCTGGTCTTGCAATATGCGGCGGTTTTGCAGGATCAGATGCTCGTGGCGGCTGGGTATGTAGGGCGCGTACAAGAGCGGCATGTGAGCCGCCTCGGGAGTGCGGCCCCCCTTCAATGTGTTGCAGGTGCGGCAAGCGGTGACGACGTTCATCCAGCGGTCCCTCCCACCCAGGTGCAAAGGAACCACGTGATCCCGCGACAAGTCCCCCTCACGGAAGCGCGAGCCGCAATAGGCGCACAATTGCCGGTCCCGGCGGTACAAGGCCCAGTTGGTCAGATGTGGCTCGGATTTCTCCTCCCGCGCCACGTCCGCGGGCCCGCGGATGGCGATGATGCTACGGGTGGAGATGGAAGAGCGCTGCCCGGTGAGCCGGGATAGCCCCCCGCGGAAGGTGCACACCATGTCGCCTATGGACCACGCCACCATTTCGCGGGCGTGATAAGTGATGGCCTGCTCGATGAGCAACCAGCGGTTGGGCCGCCCCGCCATGTCCAATGCCAGAATCATGGCCGCCGGCCGGTAGGGTTCGGTGCTTTGAAGCTGCAACTTCGCCTCGGCAGATAGTATTCCGGGATGGATTCTAGGAGACATCGGGCTCGGGGCCAACCCCTCCCCCTCGAACCGGGGCAGGCGCTTCTCCATGGAGTTGCTTGAATAAGCTGGATTCGCGCTTATAGAAGCCTTCCGTATGAAACGTTTCGGGGAATTGGTAGAGCTCATAGTCCAGATGGTGACACAACTCATGAAGCAAGGTTCGCACAAAGGACTTGTAGGCCACCACCTGCTTGCGCGCCACGGTACGCATCCATACGGTGATGGTGGCCGCGGCGGGCGGCTCATTGGGTTCGTACAGGCCGTGCAACTCGCCCCATTGGCCGTGAGGGCGCACCGCCAGGACCTTGACCTGGATGGGAGGAACGCCCAAGCGGGCCACCAGGCCGCTCACCAGGGCTTGGCTCGCCACCCCGACTTCCTGCCGCTGGTCCGCCTGCAGCCCCGCGGCAATGCCGGCCAACAGCGCATGGTCGGATTCCAGTGGGGCGAAGGGGATCTCATGGATCTCGTCGCTGCGCGAATAAATACGCTTCCGGGGTGCGGAAAGGCGGTCAAAGTAGGCGAATGGCATAACTCAAGTCTAAGCCAGAATCCTTCTCCCGCCCCTTGAAATGCCTCCGGCCGCCCCCATGTGGGCCGCACGTTGGCCCTTGGACCGTTCGTGTCCGGCCAGCTCAACCCCAATCCAACCGTTGAAAAATGGAGTAACGCGTTATGAAAATTCGTCCTTTGCACGATCGCATCATCGTGAAGAGAGTGGACGAGGAGCGTAAAACCGCCTCCGGCATCGTCATCCCCGACACCGCCGCCGAGAAGCCCGATCAAGGCGAGGTCATCGCCATCGGCACCGGCCGCAAGACCGAAGAGGGGAAAGTCATTCCCTTGCAAGTCAAGGTGGGCGACAAGATTCTGTTCGGCAAGTACTCCGGGCAGACCGTGAAAGTTAAAGGCGAAGAGCTGCTCGTGATGAAAGAAGAAGACGTCATGGGCGTGCTGGACAACGCTTAACATCATTCAGAGGATCAAAGATCATGGCTGCAAAAGAAGTTAAGTTCCACGATTCCGCCCGCCACCGCATCGTCGCGGGCGTCAACATCCTGGCCGACGCCGTCAAGGTCACGCTGGGACCCAAGGGCCGTAACGTCGTCATCGAAAGATCCTGGGGCTCGCCCACCGTCACCAAGGACGGCGTGTCGGTCGCAAAGGAAATCGAGCTGAAGGACAGGTTCGAGAACATGGGCGCCCAGATGGTCAAGGAAGTGGCTTCCAAGACTTCGGACATCGCGGGCGATGGCACCACCACCGCCACCGTGCTGGCCCAATCCATCGTCCAGGAAGGCATGAAGTACGTCGCCGCCGGAATGAATCCGATGGATCTCAAGCGCGGCATCGACAGAGGTGTCAGCGCCATCGTCGATGAGCTCAAGAGGATCTCCAAGCCCTGCTCCACCACCAAGGAAATCGCCCAAGTCGGGTCCATCTCCGCGAATTCGGATTCCGACATCGGCAAGATCATCGCCGATGCCATGGACAAGGTCGGCAAGGAAGGCGTGATCACCGTCGAAGACGGCAAGAGCCTGAATAACGAGCTGGACGTGGTCGAGGGCATGCAGTTCGACCGCGGTTACCTGTCCCCCTACTTCATCAATAACCCAGACAAGCAAATCGCCGTTCACGAAGACTGCTACATCCTGTTCCACGACAAGAAGATCTCCAACATCCGCGATCTTCTGCCGGTGCTGGAGCAAGTCGCCAAGTCGGGCAAGCCGCTGTTGATCGTGGCGGAAGAAGTCGAAGGCGAAGCGCTAGCCACCCTGGTGGTGAACAACATGCGCGGCATCCTGAAGACCTGCGCCGTGAAGGCTCCTGGCTTCGGCGACCGCCGCAAGGCGATGCTGGAGGACATGGCGGTACTGACGGGCGGCACGGTCATCAGCGATGAACTGGGCTTGAAACTCGAAAACGTCACCTTGAAGGATCTCGGCCGTGCCAAGCGCGTGGAAGTCGAGAAGGAAAACAGCATCCTCATCGACGGCGCGGGCGACAAAGCCCAGATCGAAGGCCGCATCAAGTCCATCCGTACCCAGATCGAGGAAGTCACCAGCGACTATGATCGCGAGAAGCTGCAAGAGCGCGTCGCCAAGTTGGCGGGCGGTGTGGCGCTGATCAAGGTCGGAGCCGCGACGGAAGTCGAGATGAAAGAGAAGAAGGCCCGCGTGGAAGACGCGTTGCATGCCACCCGTGCCGCGGTCGAGGAAGGTATCGTCCCCGGCGGCGGCGTGGCGCTGTTGCGTGCGCGTTCGGCGCTCGCCTCCCTGAAGGGCGACAACCACGACCAAGATGCGGGCATCAAGATCATCAGCCGCGCCCTGGAAGAGCCGCTGCGCTGGATCGCCTACAACGGCGGCGTGGAAGCCTCCGTGGTGCTGAACAAGGTAGTGGAAGGCAAGGGCAACTTTGGCTACAACGCCGCCACCGACCAGTACGGCGATCTCGTGCAAATGGGCGTGATCGATCCCACCAAGGTCGCTCGCTGCGCGTTGCAAAACGCGGCGTCAATCGCGGGCTTGATCCTCACCACCGACGCCATGGTGGCGGAGCTGCCCAAGGACGACAAAGCCCACGCCATGCCCCATGGTGGCGGCGGAGATATGGACTACTAGTAGTTCCGGTCTTCCGCGCATCAAGAAAAGCCCCGCTCATGCGGGGCTTTTTCTTTTCCGATGCATAATGGGATCGCTACGACAGCGGAGGCGTTTATCTATGTGGGTCACCTTGGAATCCATGGCGCGAAGCGTTCCCGATGGCGCCATGCTAGCCGTGCCGAAGGACAGCAGCGGTGTCGCCATGGCCGCCACCAGGGAACTCATTCGGCGTGGCGTTCGGGACTTGCATCTCGTGTGCGTTCCCACCAGCGGGATCCAGGCGGATTTGTTGGCCGGCGCGGGAGCGGTGCGCTGCATTGAAACTTCCGCCGTGACCTTGGGCGAATATGGCACCGGGCCACGCTTCGCGGCCGCCGCGAGGCAAGGAACCGTGCACGTACTCGACTCCACCTGTCCGGCCATCTACGCCGCGTTGCAGGCTGGCCAAAAGGGGCTGCCATTCATTCCGCTGCGCGGGTTGATAGGGAGCGACGTGATGGCCCGGAGGGCCGATTGGAAGACGATCAGCAACCCCTTCGGCGAGGATGATCCCATCGCGCTCCTTCCCGCATTGCGGCCGGACTTCGCGCTATTCCACGCTTCCATGGCCGACCGCGATGGCAACGTGTTCATCGGCCGCGAACGCGAGGTCTTGCTCATGGCTCAGGCGGCCAAGCAAACGCTCGTCACCGTGGAGCGCATGGCGGAGGGAAATTTGTTGGAAGATGAAGCACGCGCTGGCGCGGTGATTCCTTCGATTTACATCACTCAGCTCGCGCTTGCGCCGCGCGGCGCATCACCCTTGGGTTATCTGGATTTGTACGAACAAGACGAGATCATGCTCGGCCGCTATGCGCGCATGGCCCGCACCGAAGAAGGATTCAATGCCTTCGTGCAGGAGTGGCTCCGGCACGAGGCGTTGACGGCATGATCTCGCCGTGTACCCAGACTGAGTTACTGATTTCGGTCATTGCCGGTTTGCTTGGGGGCTGTGCGCACGTTGCTGTCGGCGCCTCATCGCCCATCCCCGGCTCGGCGGCCATGTTGGCACGCAAACTCGCGGGCGCAAACCTGCGGGTCTCCGTGCTTGGCTCGCGAAAGAATAATTTCTTCACCAATGGTGGCGTGGAACTCTTCGATCTAGCGGCGCAGGGGCGCATCGATGCCTTCTTTCTGGGCGGCGGCCAGATCGATGGCGAGGGCAACATCAACCTCGTGGGCAGCGGCGAGTATCCCAACACGGACGTGCGCTGGCCAGGCTCTTTCGGTTCGGCTTACTTGTACTACCTGGTGCCCAAAGTGATCTTGTTTCGCGAGGAGCATACGCCGCGCGTGATGGTGCCGAAGGTGGATTTCATCAGTTCTCCTGGAACCAGCGCGGCCAATGTGCACCGCCCAGGCGGGCCCACTCACCTGCTCACGGGATTGGGATTATTTTCCTTCGCGCGGGACAAAAAAAGATTTCGCTTGGAAAGCGTTCATCCCGGGCACACGGCGGATGAGATCGCGGCGCAAACAGGCTTCGGGTTTGACCGAGCCCTGCCTACGCCGCAAACCCCATTGCCTTCGGCGGAGATTCTGCGTTTGATTCGCGGCGAAATTCGCGAGCAGGTCGCGGAGACCTACCCGCGTTTCGCCGCCAGTGCGGCCTTTGGTGGCTAGCGCCGCCGGCCGCCCATCTGCGGCTTTGCTTCGTTGACCCGTACGGGCTGGCCGCGAAGCTCTTTCCCGTTCAACCCGGCGATGGCCGCGAGCGAATGGGCTTTCCCTGGCATTTCGACAAAGCCGAAACCCTTTGAGACGCCGCTGAATAGCTCGCGCATCAATTGCACCGATTTCACTTGGCCGAAGGCTCCGAAAGCCTCGGTCAAATCTTTCTCAGTGACCTCGGCGGCAAGGTTTCCAACGTAGATGTTCATGAAGACAAACTCCTAGTAACTGCGCGTGCGCGCGGAAAATGAACGCCCAGCAGGGGAAGCAGGCTTCCCCGCCCGGCGCGGACGGTTGCTGAAATCGTTGCTCGCGGATTCGAAGCCACCAATACTGACGCTGCGCTCGGCACGGGGTGCCTGGGCTGGCCGGTTGCGGCGCTGGCCAGCGGGAGCGCTGGCGGGTGCGCCAAACACGGGTTTGCGATCCGAGGAAAAGGCGCGCTCTTGATACGCCGGCCGGGCGGTGCCTTCGTGTTTGGGCCGGTGGTGCGAGCGAGCATCATCGCGGCTGCGCTCCGCACGCTCGGTGCGCGGCCGTTCCGTGTGAACATGCTTGCTCGTCCCATCGGCAGCCTGAAACTGGAAATTCGACGGCGTGCGCCGCTCGATCTTGTACTTGAGATGGCGCTCCACTGCCATCATCGCGCCGCGCTCCGCTGGTGTCACCAGCGATATGGCCTGCCCCTTCAGGCCGGCACGGCCCGTGCGCCCGATGCGGTGCACATAGCCTTCCGGGGTCATGGGCAAATCGAAGTTCACGACGCCTGGCAATCCGTTGATGTCGATGCCACGCGCGGCCACGTCGGTAGCCACCAATGCCTGCAACCCGCCGCGCTTGAACTCTTGCAAGGTGCGGGTGCGTTGGGCTTGGCGTTTGTCGCCGTGAATGGAATCGGCGGTGATGCCCGCGCGTTCCAAGGCGGAAGCGAGCCGGTCGGCCCCATGCTTGGTCTTGGTGAATACGAGAACTTGCTGCAAGTCTTCCGTGGTGATGAGATGCTTCAACAGCGCGGTCTTTTGCTCTTGCGCGATCATATACACCGACTGTGTCACCAAGTCCGTGGTCTTGCTGGCATGCGCGACGTCGATCGTGACCGGATTGCGCAACGTGGTACTGGCAAGTGCGCGCGTTTGAGCATCGAAGGTAGCGGAGAACATGAGCGTTTGGCGCTCAGGCGACAACAGCGTGGTGATACGGCGGACATCGGGCATGAAGCCCATGTCCAGCATGCGGTCGGCTTCGTCCAACACGAAGATCTCGACGTTGCGCAAATCGATGGTGCGCTGCTGGACGTGATCGAGCAAACGCCCGGGCGTGGCGACCAGGATATCCACGCCGCGTTGCAGGGTTTGAATCTGTGCCCGCATGCTCACGCCACCATAGACGGTGGTGGACACAAAACTGGCGTAGGCGCCTAGCATGCGAATGTGCTGCTCGACTTGGACCGCAAGCTCGCGGGTAGGGGTTAAGATCAGGGCGCGAATACGGCGGCCCGCGCCTTTTTGGCGCGGTGCCATGGCCAAACGATCCAGAAGCGGCAGAACGAATCCAGCGGTCTTGCCGGTTCCTGTTTGCGCCGTTGCCAAGAGGTCATCCCCTTTTAATACGACGGGGATCGCTTGGGCTTGGATGGGAGTGGGAACGCTGAAGCCTTGTTCGGCAATAGCACGCAATAGCTTGGCCGACAGGCCGAGCCCTTCAAAGGACTGACTAATGGAAATCTCCTAGATCGGCCTGCGAAACGCGCCATGGGCGCGCAAAGAACCGGTTCAGGCTGATATGACGTTACTACGTTGAGTTGAGGTTTGCTCCATTGAAAAGAGCAACCGGAGGGGCTTGAGATGCGGACCGGATGACGCGACGCAAGATCCAGGGCGCGCAATATACGCAGGTTGGCTCAAAAAGTCCCGCACTTTTTTGCGACGCCGCAAATCCCGTCCTTGTTACCCGGCAAAGTAGGCATCCTGGGAATGGCGGTGCAGCTTCCAACAGCCGTGGATCGAGTGATCGATCGCACGGGGACTGCGTTGGGAAAGCACCAAGAGACTATCGCCAAAAACGAACAGGGCACCCGAAGGTGCCCTGTCGCAAACCGTCCCGAAAACGCGTGGTTATTCGAGTTCCACGCTCGTACGCAGAATCGAGGCTTCGATTTCCACCCTGCGGTCAGGCTGCAGGCAATCGATTTTGTCTTCCAGTGCCAGCCCCTCGCAGTCTTCGGGCTTCGTGAGCGGATTGTCTTGCCCCTTTCCGGTTACGGAGATCTTGTACTCCGGCACACCGCGACCGCGCAGGTAGCGAGCCACCGCCAACGCCCGCTTGCGCGACAGTTGTTTGTTGTATTCCACACCACCGATGCGGTCCGTATAACCCAATATATCCAGGCGGTCGTATTCGGCGCCGTCCAATTGCCGTGCCAGCTTATCGAGCTTGGCCTTGACTTCATCGCGCAACAAAAAGTTGTCGAAGTCGAATTGGCCGTTCTCTTCGACACCCAGCACCATCGGTAGGGCGCCGCCCAAGGTCTGGGGAATGAAGTCCTCATTCACGTTGGATTTGGATACCGCCACATCGATCGCACCATTGCGGTTGCGATTAGAGGCGCTCCTGCGCCCGCCCTTGGAGCCGACAAACCCCTCCTCGGCGTCCAATTTAGCCAGGGATTTCTCGGAAGCACCCTCCGCGAATACGCTACCATCGGCCGTGATTTCCCCAGGGGCTGCCCACCCTTTGACTTGTCCCTTCGAATCCAAGGCGACTAAGCCCGATACATCACCTTCTTGCTGGTAAATGCGCGAATAAGGTCCGAAGGCAAAGGCCGAGGCATATTCCTCGTTGGAATCCGCAAGCCCTGCACACCGGCGAGCGGCTTCCACACGCTCCGCAATACGCTCCGCATCGCTCAAGCCAGGCGCGAAAGCGTATTCCTCTTCGTCGAAGAAACCGCGTTTCTGGAAATCGCGATTGGAATCGAAGTCCGCGGCCAATTGATCCGGGAGACTACGGCCGTTGTTGGCGCCATGGCGGTTGCGATCACCAGCCGCCAAAGGAATCACTCGCACCGTCACCTTCCGCCCCAGTCCCATTCTTTTCCCGCGCAGCGCGTTTCGCAGCCGCCTTTTGCTCCTCCAATGCCTTACGCTCCAGCGCTGCTTGTTCGGCCGCGGAGACTGCTCCTTTCGAGTGCATGGAGGAGTTCCCCGAACCATCCCGGCTGCCTTTGCCCGCGCATCCCGCCAAACCCAACATCAGAATTACTAGCGCGCCCCGGCCAGCTTTCAGCGCGGTTTCGTATTTCAAATTCCCGATATTCATACCAGTTCCTCCTACTTCGCTAAGTGATACGGCGATTCCTCGCTTGCAGAATTGCGATTCAATCCACGGAGTTTCACAATAACATTGCGCTAAGTGCAGCGACCACGCATGGCGTTATTCAAGCTTCGCGCCAAGGCCATTACTTCACACTTGTGCGCATGATTTTCCGGTGTGAAACAACATCAAATATTCCAGCGTTATAATGGGCCGCCCGAACATATCCTCTCGGAGAGCAACGAATGATCGACTTATATCTGGCGGGAACCGCTAACGGATTGCGCGCATCCGTTGCCTTGGAAGAAGCGGGGCTACCTTACCGCGCCCACAAGCTGGACCTGGCGAAAGGGGAGCAACGCTCGGTGGAGTACTTGAAGATCAACCCCGCGGGAATGATTCCGTCCCTGGTGGATTCCGAGGGACCGGATGGCCGGCCGCTCACCATCACCCAATCGGGCTCCATCGTGCTCTATGTGGCGCAGAAGAGCGGTAAGTTGTTACCGCGGAGTCCCGCCGCTCATGCGCAATGCATGCAATGGTTCATGCAAGCTGCCAGCGATGTCGCCGGTACAAGCGGAGCCATCTTTCAATTAGAGATGCGTACCCCTGAGAAAAGCACCCTTATCACGGAGTACTTCAAGAAACGCCTGCTGGATTTTTTCGCGCATGCGGACATGAATCTCGCTGGTAAGGAGTTCTTGGCCGGCGAATTCAGCGCCGCCGATGTGATGCTGTACCCCAATTTCGCGGCGCGAAAAGCACTACTCGACGCGGCGGGAGGTTATGAAAATCTCCAAAGATGGGGAGCCACCCTCGCGGCCAGGCCCGCGGTGCAACGCGGAATGAAAGCCGCCGCTTAAGCTCGGTGGCGCCAGAACACGAGGCCCACGCCCAAACACGTAATCGCCATCCCAAGTAAAGAGATGGTTGTGGGCACCACGCCGAAGGCCAGCCATTCTAGGACCACGGCGATGATGGGCGTGAGATACATCAAGCTAGTCACTCGCGTTGCCTGCCCCCGGCGCATGAGCACGTGCAGCGCATTGAATGCCAGCAAAGTCGCGAGCACGACGAGAAACCCTAGCGCGGCCACGAAGGGCCACGACCACTCGATGCGCCCGCCCTCCACCCAATAGCCCAAGGGCGCCACGAACAACAGCGATATGAGCAATTGCACCAGCGATGCGCTACGCAGATCCACGCGCGGCGTGAAGTTGCGCTGGTAGAGCGAACCCGCGGTAATCGCCACCAAGGACACCGTAACGGCGCTTAGGCTGGCGCCCGAGATGGCTTGGATATCGATTTTATGCCACACGACCAAAGCCACTCCACCCAACCCCAATACAATCCCGGCGCGTTGTAGGCGGGTCACGGTTTCGGAGAGTACCGATGCGGACAAGACCGCCGTCAGCAAAGGTTGGGTAGCGAGAATAAGCGCGGTAATGCCGGCGGACAATCCATAATGCTGCGCGCTATGGCTTCCGCCCAGATTGATGGCATGCATGAGTAAACCTCCAACCATTACATGGAACCATTGCCGTGGAGAATCGGGCCATTGAACGCGGCTGCGTAGCACGATGAGCAATAGTAATAAAGCTCCGATGGAGAAGCGCAACGAAAGGAGCATGTAGGGCCCCGTATATTGCAGTGCGGTCTTGGTGGCGATGAATCCCACGCCCCAAACGATAACGAAATACCACGCCAGCAAAGCCGTGGAGAGCCGGCCGTAATCCGAAAACATATAATTTACGAGGAGAAGATTAAGTACGCGGCTCGCGATTCTGCTTGAGCGCATTGGCGCATACGTCGGCGCCATCCCGGGGGATGCTCTTGGAAAATAGCCGCTCGAAGGGCGTGGTAACGATCGAGGTCAACAAGCGCGCCGTGGTACCCGCCACAGCGGCAGCGCTCACCAGGATCTTGGGATCCGTGATTTTGCCGGTGACCGCGATGGGCGTCGCCAGGCTAAAAAATTGTGCTTTCTTGGGGGTGGGCTCTAGCTGCAATGCGAGCGTCTCGGAATCGAAGTCCACGCGCGCCTTGCCTTTCACCCGCATGCGGCTGGTATCGAGCAAGATGGAGTCTTCCGTCAACACGCCATTCTTTAGGTCGAAGCGCCCCACGGCGCAATTGACCTTGGATTCAGACGCAGGGTCCACCGCGGGGATGAGCGCCACGAAGAGGTTCACTGCCCACAAGTCGAATATGCCGGACTTCATATTCTTGGGCCACACGGCGAAGTCCACGCGGCCATCGCCGTTTTGCATGGCGTGATAAAGACTGGGGGTATTGGAGGCAAGGTCCATCTGCAAACTGAACAAGCCTTGCAAATCACTACCGGGCTTCAAGCGGCGCGCCAGCACGCCATAATCGAACCGGTCCACGCGAATCTTGGCATCCAGTGCGATGGCGGATTCCGTTGGGCGATAGCCCATCGCCAATTTCACGGAACCGCCCGGTACATTGACTTCCACGGGGCCCAATACCAACTTACCGTCATAGAGCGAGGCATGCAACGATCCTCCGCCCAGCCGGTCCGCGCCGGAAAGTACTTCTCCCACTTCCACCACTAGCGCCATGTCCTGCCGCTTCAGCGTGGCTGGACTTAACATCGCCTGCGTTTGCGAAGAGGCTTGCTTTGCTTTCGCGCGCAATTCCTCCTCACTCAATTTCTTTTCTTCCTTGGCGGGTTTCTTCTCCGCCAGGGCCCAACCCTCCAGTTTGAAATCATCCAACTGCACCTTGGGAGCGGAGAGTTGAACGTCTATTTTGGGCCGCGTGCCTCCGGTGGCGACGCTGCCTTTTCCCTTGAGTTCGCTGCTCCCCACCTTCAGCGTCATGCCGGGCATGTCATAGCCCGCCTTGGACATTCGGAAACGGCTGCTGAGCGCGTAAGGCCCCCAATGGGGTAGCGACGTACGCGCCAATTCATCCAGGGAATTTATGTTGCTACCCGCCACGGATAATTCCAGCTCGGCTTCTTGCTTAGAGATGGGAAGCGAAACCTTACCAGACAAACTCAGCTTGGTTCCAGCCGTCTCCACCGCCAGGTTGAAGGGAACGTGCGATGCGCCACGCGCCAGCTCCGACACCGATCCACTGGCCAAGGAGATTTTCACTGGTGTCTTGTCGATGAGTCCATCCAAATACAAATGAACGGGTTGTTTCGGCTTGGCTTCCACTTGGCCCTTGGTCAAGCGTATGCTGAGTCCGCCCTTGCCACTGGCGTCGCGCACGACCATTTCACCCGATTCCACCGCCGCTTGCAGCGCGGAACGATCCAGCATCTCTCCGAGGCGATGCCCCTTGGCGAGAAGTTGCAGTTGAAGAAGATCTGCTTTTACATCCAGGGATTCCACCAGGCGTAGGGTTCGCAGCATGCGGCCGATATCCACTTGTCTGGCGGCCACCCACACAGCAGCCTGCGGCTCGTCTTCGCGCAGATCCAACGCCAAGGCACCATTAAGCGTTGTGCCGGCGTACATCGCCGAAAAAGGCGACGCGTACATCTTTCCTTCGCGGATTTTTCCGGCGAAGGTGATACCCGTTACCGGAGCGGGACTAAGCGCGATACGCTGAATGCCCACATCGATGTCGGCATCGGTCAAGTCGATGCCTTTCGGCAGGATGGGGAGTTCTATCACTGGTTTCGAGGGCCCAGGTTTGGGGGGCGGAAGCATGGATTCCAGCTCCGCCAATTCCAGGTTCTCCACCCGCAATGTGGCTTGCACGAGGGGCTTGCCACCGATCCACACCCGCGCGAAATTTCCCGCCAACTTGGTCTGGCCTAATTGCACCAGTAGATCGCTCAATCGCCACTCGTCGCTTTGTACTTGCACGCGGCCCGCTATCGCTACAGGTGCGCGTGACTTGGGCGAGAGGCCTAACCAACGCGCCACGTCGCCCGCGCGCGGGCTATTGAATCTGATGGCCAAATCCGTCCCGGCGTCTTTTCCAGGTGCCGCTACTTGGCCTTGTATGCTTAGTGTCGCACCCGATCCCACGATGCGAATTTCCACGGGCCAGCTAATCTCCTCGCCAAGCGCGAGAAGATCCCCCCCCATGAAATCCGCCGTGAACGGTTCACGCAGTAGCGTGCCGCGAATTTTTCCTTGCAACCGGCCGCCAGCGGGCAAAGCTATGTCCGCGCGGTCCAGGCGAACTTCCACGGGCCGCCCGCCCTCCACATTTCCGTAGCTGAGTTGCCCGTCCGCGATCTCCAACTTCATCTCCAACGTATTGGCGAGTGCGGGCAGGTTTTTTCCAGTGGCGGCGAAATGCAAGAGAAAATGCCCAAGATTGCCTTGCACGCCGCTCGCACCGGTCAGCAACCGCGCAAGTTGCACTAGCGTGGTCTTGCGCGCGCCCAAGTTCAGGAGAAAGGACGGATTCTCCGCCGCCCCGTCCAGCCCGATTTCGCCTTCTAGGGGTACCCGAGCGATGGTCGCCTTGACAGGCGCTTTCAATACACCACCATGCAAGCTCACCTGCAAGGTGGACTCGCGTACATCCCCGGGCAATCCCATCCAACGATACACCGTCAGCGATAAATCGGCCTCCACGAGCGAGAGCTCGCGAAATTGAAATTGCCGTTTCTTCAGCGCCTCCAGATCCACGGGTTTGCCTGCTTCCTCGGGCTCGGGCATGCGCGTCTTGGCGCGAAAGGGCGTGACATCGAATACGGGTAGGTGAATCTCGCCCTTGACACGTGCAACGCTCTGCGTCAAATCCAATCGCAATTGGCCTTCCAGGACGCTGTTGCCCATGGCGCCGCGCAGATCGCGAATATCGAGTACTCCCTTTTCCCATGCGACCTTGCCGCTGAGTCCCGTCGCGCCCACCGGCGGCAAATGCACTTGTAGCAACCGCTCTAGTTGCGAAAGATTGTCGGTGCCAAGACCAAAAGTGAGATTAGCGCTGGTTCTCCCGGCGTCAGGCAGCACTTCGCCATTGATCACCAGCGAAGTGCCCGCGAATTCCAGAGCGAATTCCAATGGCCAGGGAACGCCGCCTTGGGAGAGCGTCGAGAGTGTGCCACCTGTCACTGAAACCGTATAGGGAAAACTCTTCTCCACGGTGCCGTTCATTTTGAGGCTAATCGGTTTGCCCTCCCCTCCTTCTCCCTGCAAATCGTCCAAGGTGAAGGAATGGGTGGCCAGTTTAGGACCACCCACATAATCCACCAGCAGTTCCTTGAGGGCAATGCGCTGTACCTCGACTAATCGTAGCGGTGCCTTCTTGCCTGGGGCCTTATCGGCTTCATCCTTGGACGCCAATTGCAATAGCCAATTAACCTGCCCCCTGGCGTTGCGCTCCAGATGCACTATCACGCCTTGCGCGGACAACTCGCGCACTCGCACCTCACCGCGCAACAGGGCGAGCAAGTCCACTTGCAAGGAGGAGTGTGCGAGGCTCGCGAAAAATGGCGAGGAGAATCCGGCCGGATTGGCGATGGTGATTCCGCCCACGCGAAAAGACGGGGTCAGCGTGGGTTGCATTTCCAGCGGTCCCTCGAACCGCACTTCGCGCCCGATGGCGTGGCCCATGGCGTCCGAGAGCTGGCCGCGCCAAGGCGAGGCGCTCAAGGTGATACCAAGCGCCGCGATGGCGACAGAACCCACGACCAACACGAC
>SHXO01000060.1 GCA_009693245.1 Betaproteobacteria bacterium
CCACTTCGCCCACTCGCCAAAGGTCTGCGTGTAGATATGGGTGAGAGTGGAGATCATCTCCTTGCCCGCCGGCACCAATCCCATCTTGTTGAGAATGCCCGCGCCCAGCAAATAGAAGGCAACGGTGGCGATGGTGTAGATGATCATGGAGCCGATCACGTCCACATTCATGACCTTGATCCAGCCATTGGCACGGCGCGCCCAGGCCTGCGACCCATCCCTCGGTCCCGTGTAACGGGCGTAGCCTTTCTCCACGCACCAGTAGGTATAGATATAGAGTTCCGTGGCACCCACGCCCGTGATGCCGAATACGGCGACGGCCATGGCCAGCCCATCCGATGGCATCTGAAAGGTGAAGCCCTGGGCGAGTTCCGCGACGGTGAAGCCTGGAGACATGATCAACAACACGGCGGACATGAGCGTTATCGCGGTGAAGACCCCGACTTTCACCATGGCGAGCTTCTCGATGCGGTGATAGGCGCCACCCAGCAGAAGCACGATAGTGAGAACGAAGAAGACGAGCACCCACACCGTCACCGAAACGCCGCTGACCGCCTGGTTCATGGCTTGCGACACGCCGATCAGCATGCCGCACACCTGAAACAAAGTCATGAATACCATGGCGGCCCAAGCCCAGACCACCCAATTCACCTTGAAGCGCGGGCCTGGAATTCTGTTGACGGCGGCCAATCCAGTTTCCCCCATGCCGATAGTGTAGCGGCCGAGAAATGCCTGCACCACGGATTTGATGAGACAGCTCAAAATGATGAGCCACATTAAGGTGTACCCCACCTTCGCACCGAGGGTGGTGGTGAGGATCAGTTCGCCCGAACCCACGATGGATGCCGAGAGGACGATGCCTGGTCCCGTGTAGCGAATGATCTCGCTAAATTTCGTGGGCGGTTCCTTGATGTCCTTGGGGTCCAAGGCGTACGGGTCCAGGTGTGCCTGGGCCAGCGTGGTTGTCATTTCAGTCTCCTTCCGGTGGATTTATTTGTGGCGTCTTCTTGCGAAACGCGGGGTGAAAGGCTACACCAATTCACTCGCGGGTCCGGGCAAAGGCCAAGTGCGCGGTTTTCGATTTACACCGGTGGTGGATTAATTTTCTTGGATATGCAATGGGCTAGGGCATCAAGACTGCGCCGGCCGTGGCCCGCGCATCGTCACAAATTCCTCCGCCACCGTGGGATGAATGGCCACGGTGTCATCGAAGTCGCGCTTGGTGGCTCCCATCTTTATTGCGACGGCAAAACCCTGGGTCATCTCGTCGGCGCCAGGACCGATCACGTGCAACCCCACGACCTTCTCTTGTTCGCCCGCCACCACAAGCTTCATGGCGTTCTTGGCCTTGCGCTGGGTGAAGGCGTGGTACATGGGCGTGAAGCGCGCCTCATACACCTTGACTTCGTCTGCTCCATATTTGGCGAGGGCTTGGGCTTCGGTAAGCCCCACGGTGCCGATGGGAGGGTGGCTGAAGATCACCGTGGCGATGTTGTCGTAGTCCAAACGCCGCCCCGCCATGTTGTTGAATAGGCGGTCGGCTAAACGTCTTCCCGCAGCGATGGCGACGGGTGTCAGCGCGGCGCGGCCCGTCACGTCGCCGATGGCGTAGATACCTGGGACCGCAGTTTCCTGGTATTCGTTCGTTGGTAGAAATCCCTGGGCATCCGTGGCCAGGCCCGTGGCCGCTAAATTGAGTTCGGCGGTACAAGGTTCTCGCCCAATGGCCCAGATCACGCTGTCGAACTCTTCAATGCCACTGTGCCCGTTACAGAGAATAGCGATCTTTCCAAGACCCGTGCGTGAGAGTTGTTCTATTTTCGCATTGGTAACGAAGTGCACGCCGTCGCTTTTCATTTGAGCCATGAGAGTGTCCCGCAACATCGCATCGAAACTCATGAGCAATTGGTCTCTTCTCAAATACGCGATGACCTCGGAACCGAGCGCGCGAAACACACCGGCGAACTCGGCGGCAATGTAGCCACCGCCCACGACCGCCACTTTCTTGGGTTGGGTGGCGAGATCGAAGAAGCCGTCGGAGGCGATTCCCAGATGCGCGCCTGGGATATTGGGTACCAGCGGGCGGCCCCCGGTGGCGATGACGATATGGTCCGCGCTGAACCGCTCGCCACCAGCCTCGATGGTCTTGGGTCCGATGAAACGCGCATCACCACGCAGCACCTCGACCTTGTTCGAGGCAAGGTACTTGGCGTAATGATTATTGAGATCGAGCACATGCTGGTCGCGCTCGCGCTTGAGATGTTCCCAGGAAAAGCCGTGCGGCCCCAGTTGAAATCCATAATCGCTCGCATCCTCCAAGGCGTGTGCGAGCTGCGCGCCGTTCCACATGACCTTCTTGGGAACGCATCCCACGTTGACGCAAGTACCACCCAGACGCGCGCGTTCGGCTAGCAAGCATTTCTTGCCATAACTGCCCGCGCGATTGGATACCGCCACGCCACCGCTGCCGCCGCCTATGCTTATGAGATCATACCGCCGTGTCACGTAATTTCTCCCGAAGTAATTCGACCAAACGATGCAGCCTTGCGCGGGCAATGCAGCGCCTTCCATGCAGGATAGTAACGGCTTGTGATTGACAATTCTCCGCGCTCGCGAGAATCGTTATTTTTGGAGTCGTGAACGGCGCGACGATCCGGAGAAAGACCTTCAGCTATTGGGTCTTGCTCCGTTACTCTTTATTAGCGTGCTTCCTTGGAGGGGGAAGTCTCACCTCTTGGAGTGCCAATATGGACAAGTCCTGGCTTACGGATCTCGTGATCCAACTCTACGCCGCCGTGCAGGCGATCACCGGTTATCCCGCCCCTGAGATACTCCCCGAAGTGCGGCAACTTCCCCGTGCGGAAATCGAACAAATGATTTGCACGGGGCCATGCCAAATCCGCGCTTTCTATCATCCCGAGTTTGGCATCGTCGTGGACGAGAGTTTCAATCTCAAATCCAATCTCTATCATCAATCCATTTTGCTGCACGAGTTGGTGCACCATGCCCAGCATTCGAGCGGGCGCTTCTATCATCTTGAGAGTGCTTGCCATGCGCGCTCGGCTTCCGAGGGCGAAGCCTACGAAGTGCAAAACCGTTATCTTTCCCAGCAGCGCGCCTCCGAGAGAATTCCCGTATTGCGCTGGGAATTGCTTTGCGGACACGAGGAGGGCGGTCCGCCTGTCCGGCGGCTGGAGGCCAGTAGCAACCGCGTCACCGAGTAAATAGGTAGGCCGGCGGAGCCGGCCGCGAGCCGCTAGAATGGCTCGTCCGCCCCTATCTGGCCGCTAGAATGATCGATCTGCATTATTGGCCCATGCCCAGTGCGAGTTATCCGTGGATCGTGCCGCACCAGAGGCAGCAGCAGAACCTCGAGGATTTTCCAAACGTGAAGCGTCGGTTTGAATCCACCGGCAAGCGTCCCGCCGTGGTGCGTGCCTACGAAAAAGGCAAGGCTGTCAGCAGCGTGCCTGTAATGGATGACGAGGCCAAGAAAATTGGCCAGAGTGCGGCTACCGTAAGGGCCTAGCCCTATCATGGCGCTCAAGATGTTCGACTTGGCCGGCGCCCATGAGCGCCACCGCTTCAGTCCCTATTGCTGGCGCGTGCGCCTTGCCTGCGCGCACAAGGGCTTGGCTTTGGATACCGTGCCATGGCGTTTCGCCGATAAGGCGCAACTCCCAACGCCTAACGAAGGCACGGTTCCCTTGCTGGTGGATGACGATCGTATCGTGTCCGATTCCTGGAAAATCGCCGAATACCTTGACGCCCGCTATCCGCGGATGCCTTTGTTCGAGGGGACGCAGGCGAAATCCCAAGCGTTGTTCATCAAATTTTGGAGCGAACGCGCGCTACATCCACTCATCTCGAGCATGGTGTTGAAGGACGTCTGGTTGGGGTTGCACGAGAAGGACAAGGATTACTTCCGGGTATCCCGCGAAAAGCGTTTCGGCAAGACCTTGGAGGAGATCGAGGCCAACCGCGAGGAAACTCGTGTGCGGTTCAGCCAGGCCATCGATCCGTTACGCGCAACGCTCACCTCGCAAACGTTCCTTAGCGGCACCGCGCCCGGCCATGCCGACCACATCGTATTCGGCACTTTCATGTGGGCGCGCTGCACTTCAAACTTTGAGGTGCTGGAAGAAAGCGATCCAGTGTGGGTGTGGCGCGAGAAGATGCTAGGCCTCCACGATGGATTGGCCCTAAAAGCCCAGCGTAATACCGCACCGGCGCAATGATGCGTAGGCGGGCTTTTCTGGAAGGAGGCGCGGCCCTCGCCAGTACCCTGCTAGTCGGGCTCGCACGGGCGAAGCCAAGCCCCATCACCACCGTATTCCATCATCCTTCCTGCGCCAAACATATCGCCGGCGAAGGGCACCCGGAGCATTCCGGACGCACGGACGCCGTGCTCAAGGCCATGGGTGTGCTGGAGAGAGAGGGGGGCATTACCCTGGCGAAGGGGAAGATCGCGGACGAGGAGGAAGTGCAGCTCGTACATTCGAAGTCCTACTTCGAGCGAGTAAAAAGCGAAATCCAGCAAGGCGCGCCGCAACTTTCCGCGGGCGACGTAGCCCTGTCATCAGGATCGTTGGAGGCCGCGCTCGCGGCCGTGGGATGTTTGATATCGGCGGTGGATGCGGTGATGGCGGGCGATGCGAAGAATGCGTTTTGTGCTGTGCGCCCGCCGGGGCACCACGCATCGGCGGAGCGTGGCATGGGATTTTGTTTGTTCAACAACGTAGCCGTCGCCGCGCGCTACGCGCGGAAGAAATACGGCGTGCAACGCGTGCTCATCGCGGATTGGGATGTGCATCACGGTAACGGCACCCAAGATATATTTTGGCGTGACAAGTCCGTGATGTTTTTCGATACGCATATGGATCCGTGGTATCCGGGAACCGGTGGCATCGATGAAATAGGGGAGGGAGAGGCCAAGGGGCAGATCATTAACCGCCCGTTCCCCGCTGGTGCGGGCCGGGAGGAAATTCTGGGCGCTTACAAGGAAGACTTGGTTCCCGCCGCCGCGCACTTCAAACCGGAACTTGTGCTCATTTCGGCCGGATTCGATTCGCGCGCCGGCGATCCGCTCGGGCAATTTCAGTTGGCGGACAAGGATTATGCCGCCATGACCGACGTGCTCACAGGCATCGCGCGCAAGTACGCCGGCGGGCGCATCGTTTCCGCTCTCGAGGGCGGATATAACTTGAAGGGTTTGGCGAGTGCCACGACCGCCCATGTAAGGCGTCTGGCAGCCGCGTAGTTCTCGACACAGATCCAAAGTGCGATTCGATACCAAGACTCCGCCGTGGGCCGTGGCCGCTTTGGCGGCTTTTTTTGGCGCGCTCATCTGGGCGCTCGCGCCCGCCATCGCGGGGAAGGCCGAGCCCTGGGACGATGCCGCGTATTACCTTTTCGCCCTCCCGGTTGCGGGCGTGGTGTCAGGCCTGTTGGCGGGGCGGCCTTTGTGGAGCCAATACATGGGTGTGATCCTGGGGCAGTTCGCGTACGCTCTGATCTTTCTTGCCATGGGGCCGCTAGCGCTCTTGGGGGTGGGTTTCACGGCGGTCTACGCACTGCTTTTCCTGGGCGGAAGCCTGCTTGGAATACGCCTGAGACAGAGCATGGCAGCCCAAGATTCGCGCGAAAGAGGCACTGTGTCGCATCTTGCGCGGGGCGCGCAATTTCTCGATCGGTACGACGGCCAGAGCACGCGCGAATTGCTGTCCTTGCAAGCAACCCACCGCATCGATTCTCTCGTCCTGGCATTCGAAGAGGCGGTTCAAAAAAAGCGAGCCGCGCGGGACATCTCACGCGAAGAAAGTTTTATCTTGGCCATCGAGGCGTTGGAGCGGGAGGTGAACAACGGCGGGTACAGCCAGTTCTTCGCCAACGCCTCCAATGAATTCGTGCCCATGATTGCCCCTGCGCTGGAAGCGATCGATTGCCCCAAGGCCGCAATGATCACGCGAGATGCCACCAGCGCTCTCGGAACGGGCGCGGCGCTCGCACCGGAGATCATGGCGAATGCGGCCAACGATCCGGCGGTCAGGCGGCGCCTGGCCGAGTGCGATGCGCTCTACTACAGCAACGATGAAGCGATCGCCGAACAACTGTTTCGCTGGATTGAAGAGCGCCCGGAGAAAATCGAAATAGGTTCTAGTCGATAGCCTTGTATTCCACGCTCACGATCTCCAGCGTTTGCTCGCCCCCTGGTGTGCGCAAGACAAAGGAATCTCCCTCGCGCTTCTTTGTGAGGGTGCGTGCCAGGGGCGAGATCCAACTCACGCGCCCGCGCGTGGCATCCGCTTCATCGATCCCGACGATGCTATAGGTGTGCTCCTCGCCGCTCTGCGCGCATAGGGTCACCGTGGCGCCGAAGAATATCTGGCCGGTATCCTCGCGACGCGTGGGGTCCACGACTTCCGCGTGCTCAAGGCGTTTGGTGAGAAAGCGGATGCGCCGGTCGATTTCGCGCAGCCGGCGCTTGCCGTAGATGTAATCGCCGTTCTCGGAGCGATCCCCGTTGGAGGCCGCCCAGCTCACGATCTTGACCACTTCCGGGCGTTCCTTGCCGATCAATTGCAGCGCCTCTTCCTTGAGGCGTTCATAACCTTTCGGCGTGATGTAATTCTTGGCGCCCGCGGGGATGGGAGGCGCGGCCTGTTCCTCTTCGGAGTCGGCGCGATCGTTCATCATCGGTGTGGGTCAGAGCAAAGCATTGAGCTGTACAATTTTCTCTCGAATTCGCTTACAAGGAAAATATCATGGCCATCAAAGTTGGAGACCGTCTTCCCGCCGGAACGCTATGGGAGTTCATCGAAGAGGAAACGCCAGGTTGCACCCTTGGCCCCAATGCCTTCGAGGTTGACAAGATAGCGCGCGGTAAAACCATCGCTTTATTTGCGTTGCCCGGTGCCTTCACGCCCACTTGCTCCGGAAAACACCTGCCCGGCTTCATAAATCTAGCGGACAAGTTCAAGGCGGCCAAGGTCGGTGAAATCTGGTGTCTGTCGGTCAACGATGCTTTCGTGATGGGTGCCTGGGGAAAGGACCAAAAAACCAAGGGAAAGGTTCGCATGCTGGCCGATGGTAATGGTGCCTACACCAGGGCCCTTGGCCTCGAGTTCGATCTGACCGCGCGCGGATTGGGTGTTCGCTCCCAGCGTTACTCGATGCTGGTGGCGGATGGCGTCGTGAAGACTTTCAACCTGGAAGAGCCCGGCAAGTTTGAAGTGAGCACGGCGGAGAAATTGTTGGAACAAGCGAGGTAGGATATTGGCCACGCTAAGTTAGGCCAGAAACCGAATCAGTTCGTCCAGCAACTGGTCAGGTTGCTCGGCCATGAGATCGTGGCCGGCACCGCCAACCAGACGGACCTGCGCATTGGCGAGTTTACCCGCGAGGCCGCTTGCGGCCTTCGCGGGCGTCATCAAGTCGCGGTTGCCGGATATTACCAGTGCGGGGCAGGCGACCTTGGCCGCGCTCTCGTTGGCCCCGGTGTAGTCATTGCAGGCCGTGAAGTCGTTATGCAAAGGCTTGGCGTTTCTCTCAAGCAAGCGCATGCCGGCGCCCATCATCCATTGCCCCGGTGCGCGGTTACCGCCGGTCTGGCCCGCGTTGCTGTGACTCCAGACTGTGATCATATCCAGCGCGGCATGATCTTCCGCTTTAGCGGCGCCAAGCAGTACATCGGATACCTTCATGGGAAAAGCCGTCCCAACCAGCACCAATTTGCTTACTTCCCGTGGATGGCCTGCCGCGAGTTCCAGCGCGATGAGCGAGCCCATGCTGTGGCCCACAACGGCCGCGGTCTCCACGTGCGCTTGCCGGAGCATGGCGCCGCACCAGTCCGCCATGTCTTCGATGGTGCCGAGCAAGGGTTCCGCCGATTTGCCATGGCCGGGAAGGTCGGGGGCCAGCACATTCCATCCGTGATAGGCGAAATAGCGGCTCTGCAATGCCCACACGCTGTGATCGTTCGAGGCGCCGTGAATGAACATTACCGTGCGCTGGCCCTTGATGAGAGGGCGGGTGCCTGTGTACACGTAGGCGGGGCGGTCACGGATGTAGAGATTCATAATGCGAGGAACATGAAAGCCGGGGAGAGGAGGCTACAACTGGCTTCCACCCAGCGCAACCCTACGATATAAAGCCATGGCACTAACCGAAGAGCAAGTACAACGTGGTGCGCAACGCTTGCTGGACGCGCGAGCGCAGGGCATCCGTCTGGCAGGTTGGCCTGCCGAACTCGCACCGGCCAACCAGAGCGATGCGGAAGCCATCTGCGAAGCCATGGCGCGTGGTTTTGAGCAGCCCATGGGAGGCTGGAAGGTGGGCGCGATGGACACCGCGCTGGCGGTAAAGCGCGGGCTGGAACGCCCCTTCTGCGGGCAAATTCCCCAAGGCATGATCTACCCGAATGGTGCCTCGGTTCCATGGGACGAACTGCTACGTCCAGTGGTGGAAGCGGAAATCGTATTTCTCCTGGGGCGCGACATACCGCCGCGATCCGCCCCTTACACCGCGGAAGAAATCATGGACGCGGTAGAAGCAGTCCTTCCCGGTATCGAGATTCCCGAGAGCCGGTTGGTGGATGGGCATCCGTTAGGGGCCTTGGGCATGGTAGCGGACCAAGGTTTCGCGGGACGCTTGGTGTGCGGCGCGCCGCTGCATGCGTGGCGGGCATTGGAGTTGGCCTCGCTAAAAGCCGAACTATGGATCGATGATGTGTCCGTCGCGCACGGGACGGGCGCGAAGGCCATGGGAAATCCTATCGAGGCCTTACTCTGGCTTGCGAATTATCGTGGCTGGTGCTCCGGCGGATTGCGGCGAGGCGAAGTCGTGAGCACAGGGTCGCTCACCGGCGTTCAAGCCACCGCGAAGGGCCAGCATGTCACCGCCGTTTTCGAAGGGTTGGGCACGGTGGCGATGCAGATGATTTGAGGGAAGCTAGATTGTTGGCGGCATGCCCAATAAGGCGCTGGCAAGCAGCAACACACTAGTTGCCACCAGTAAGCGAACGATGAAGGTTACAAACGAACTCGGCATTCAGGTCCCCGTGTTCTAGGTTTTTCCTAGTTGTTCCAGCAAGCAGGCTCTAAGCAATTCTCGATCCACGAATGCAAGTCTATAATTTATAGTAACTGTCCATGGACTATAGCGTTCCCGTGTAAAGAAATTCGACACTACCGAATGGCCACTAGCGACTGCCGGCCCCACCAATGCCGGCCCGCATCGAGTTTGAGGGGATGTTCCACCAGGGCGGCTTCAATGCAGACCATCCGCTTGAATCCGTCCGCTGTCATGTCGGGGATCAGAGCGCATTTTTCCACCCAGGGATTCCACAACACGAGATCGGGAAAGTTAGTGGAGAGTATGTTCATGCTGCGATTGGGCTCGCGCAGCATCACGTTATGGGGGGCCGAGAGGTAGATGCGATCCACCTCATCTTCGAAATTGACCGCCTCCTTGCCTTCGGTGCGCTTGCCGCCGCCAGCAGCCTGATCGCGGTAGGTGCAACCGTGCAACCCCAAGACCTGGGTGCTTTCGACGTGCTCCACCCGCAGATAAGTATGCAGCGCGGCGGTGAAGGAGAAGGGCTGTGCTCTGGAGTTTTCCACCGCTAACTCCACGTCCAACTGATTGGCCGAGATGGAAAGGGTGAGTTCGGCGCGGAAGGCGAAGGGCCAGATCTGGCGGGTCTCCGGCGTATCCGCCAGAAACAAGGTGGCCCCTGAAAATTCGCCATGCTCATGCACCTTCTCCAATTGCCATCGCATGTTGCGCGCGAAGCCGTGGCGCGGGAGCGCGCCGAAGGTGGAGAACTGCGGAAACACCAAGGGTATGCCGCCGCGAATGGGCTTGCCGGGCGTAAAGCTGGACCGTTCGCTCAAATAGAGCCGTTCGCCGCCCTGCTCTGGTACCCATGACACGATGTGCGCACCGTGCAAAGCGATGACGGCCGCGGCGCCCCCGGATGCGGTGAGCTTGAGGGCGGGAAGTCCATTGAAATCGGTAGTTTCGTGCATGGCGCGAGAATCCTATCGGCCCAGGGGAGTTTCCCGGGATAGTACGGCGTGGCGGAAGCAATTGACCGTGTGATCGTTTACCAGACCCACGGCCTGCATGTAAGCATGGACAATGGTGGAACCCACGAACTTGAAGCCGTGGCGCAATAGATCTTTGGATAGCGCATCGGATTCCGGGCTCTTCGCGGGGACTTCTCCCATGTTATTGCGCGCGTTCTGTATGGACTTGCCCCCCACATGCCGCCAGAGATAGCGTTCGAAGCTGCCATTGGTCTCGCGGATCTCCAGGAAGGCGCGCGCGTTCGTTCGCACGGACGCGATCTTCAAGCGATTGCGAATCAGTCCGGGATTCTCCAGCAGGCGCTCCAGTTTCTTGTCGGTGTAGCGCGCGATTCGCTCTGGGTCGAAGCCATCCAAGGCTTCGCGGTAATGCTCGCGTTTTCGCAACACCGTGATCCAGGATAACCCAGCCTGCGCGCCTTCGAGAATAAGAAACTCGAAGAGAATGCGATCGTCATGCACCGGCACCCCCCACTCCTCATCGTGATAGCGCACGTACAAAGGATCTTCGCCGCACCAGGCGCAGCGCGCGATCATGCGCAATGCTCCAGAAAACCGGCGGTGGCCGCCAGCACGATCTCTGGTTGGTCGCGGTGCGGGGAGTGCCCGCAGTTCGCGAGTTTTTTCACCTCGATGCGTTCCACGGCCCGCACCAGCGCGTGGATCTGCTCCATGGTGCCGTATTCGTCGTCGTGGCCTCGCACGGCGAGCACGGGGGACTCGATGGCGGGTAGGTATTCCTCGATGTTCCAGTCGCGAAAACGCGCATCCAGCCAGATGTCGTTCCAGCCCCAAAAAGCGGAGTCCGGGTCGTTGTGGCGCTTGGCGAGGCGGTTTTTGAGGTCTCCGAAAAGATAGGCTTCTCGCACCTGCTCGATACTGCGTACTCCCACATCTTCGACGAATACGTGGGGAGCGAGCAATACCAGCGCGGCCACGGGCCAGCGCCGCGCCCCGGCATGGATGATGGCAATGGAGGCCCCGTCGCTGTGGCCGAAGAGCACGGGATTCTCGATCTTCAGTTCCTTGAGCAGCGCGGGCAACGCTTCCAGGGCTTCGTCGTGCATATAACGCGGCTGGCGTTTCTCTCGCAGGGGGCTGGAACTGCCGTACCCATGGCGCGAGTAGGCGAGCACGGCGCGGCCCGTGGCATGGGCGAGTTGGGCCGGAAACTTCTTCCAAAGGCTAAGCGAGCCCAATCCCTCGTGCAGCATGACGATAGAGTTAGGATGCTCGATCCGCCCTGGGCGAAACCATTGGTACTCGATACGCCGCGTTTGTACGGTTGCGAAGGCCATATTCGGCTACAGAGTACTTTATTCGATCCCCGCCGGGGGCACCGAAAACCGGCCTGTGTGCTGGTACGATGCGAAGGTGGGAGCGCGCAGGCAGGCCGCCCCTCGTGAGACACTCGTGATTGGAGAGGTTAGATGAAAAAGCTGTTGCTTTGGCTCGTAACGGTTGCCATGTTCACCACGGCGCGGGGCGCGGAAGTCGGCGAATTCGAGGGCAAGGTCGTGGTCGAGTGGGTGGATGACCCCTTCGTCGTCACCATGCGATTGGTGGAGGACTTCAAGTTTCGGCAAGCCCGGGGCAAGGTGTGGACCGCGCCACGCGGGCAGCTGCTGGACGGCAAGGGCATGCCGCCTTTGTTTCGTACCATGGTCGGACAGCCATTCGAGGGCGCGTTCCGCAAGGCGGCTGTGGTTTATGACGCCGCTGCCCACGGAATGACTGAGCCCTGGGAAGACGCCATGCGCATGTTCTACGAGGCGAGCGTGACCGAAGGCGTGCCGCCGGCCGATGCGAAGGTGATGTACATGGTGCTGGCCGCGCAAGGATCGCGCTGGGAGGTTCCTGGGACGAAGTGCTTCGGTAGCTGTCACGGCGACGCGAAATTCCTGGAATGGCGGCCAGTGGTGGACGAACGCAAGGTGATGGAGTTGCTGGATTGGGTGCGAAAGTCCGACCCTTCTCTGAGAGAAATAGATTTGCGGGCACAGTCCGCCATTCGCTCCACCGGACCTCACATCTTCACGCAGTCGGCGTGCAACGAATTCTCGGGCTCCACCCGGGTTAAAAAGAGCTGCGACGGAAATTGAGGGCGGCGGCTATTCCTTGTAAAGCCTGATCTTCTCCCACACCAGTTCGCCCGTAAGCCGTTTCCCGCCGATGACAATGGGCGGTGTGCGCAAAATCAACTTGCCGTCCTTGAATTGATATTGCCGGCGTTGTTCCGTTGCCACCCAGTTGGGGAGTAGGGCCTGCGTCACCGTGTGGATGACAACGTGCTCGCGCTCGTTTACTTTGTAGCGCCCGTAGTAGGCCTGGTAGGTTTCGAAGGCCGCTTTCAACTCCTCCGGCGTTCCCTTCATGCGGTCGGAAACCGCGAAGGGCTTGCGATCCTTGTGCGCCAGTTGCGCCGACATGCTGCCTTGGGCGTCGTACATCAACAGCCCCTGTGGCTCGGGGCCATAGGGAGATTCCGCGAGCGTTCCATCCTCCGCGCGAAACTCGGCGGAAAGCAAACGCCAGGCGCCAACGAACTTATCGGCTTCCATCATGGCATGCACTTCGGTGTAAACCACCGAAGCGCATAATGTTCCAAGGACAATGAGCGCGCGGATTGGGGACGGCATGGCTTTCCTTTTGGGGTCATTTCAGCACGGTAATCTTCTTGCGTTCGATCAAATCGAAATCGATGGGGTAGCCCAAACCGGGGGCGGTGGGCGCGTGCACCAAGCCATCGCGGCCAACCGCGATATCTTCCACCAGGCCGTACTTCTGCGCCCCATGCGGTAGCAGCACTTCAAAAAACTCCGTATTCCGGATGGCCATGATCACATGCAGATTGGCCACGTTGTTGAGCGAATTGCCGCCGTGGTGGACTTCGTAATTCATGCGGAAGGCTTCCGCCAGATGGGCGGTCTTGACCAAAGTAGTGATCCCGCCTTTCACCGCCACGTCGCCCCGCAAATAGTCCGTGGCCTGCAACATGATCCAGGGCGCGTAGCTGTCGAATCCGGCGATCGGGTACTCGGTGGCCATCACCGGGATGTGCAGCTTCTGCTTGAGCTTCACGTAGTTGTACAGATCCTGGTCGGCGAGCGGATCTTCGTACCAGTGAAAGCCCATCTCCTCGATGGCGCGGCCCACGCGCACGGCCGCCGGGAAATCGTAGCTCCAAGTGGAATCGAGCATGATGGTGTAGTCATTGCCCACCGCCTTGCGCACCGCCTCGCACACTTTGATGTCCGTCTTCCACTGGGTGGGCGGGTGGATCTTGTATGCGGCCCATCCGTCGTCCTTGAAGGCGAGGGCTTCCTCGGCATAGGCTTCGGGAGAGGCCAGGACGGCCGAAGAAGCATACGCGCCAATGCTCTCCCTGTAGGTGCCCAGCAGCCGGTGAATGGGTTGGCCGTAGGCCTTGCCCGCGATATCCCATAGCGCCACATCCACGGCACCGATGGTGCGCACACCGGCCGCGCGTTGCCGCTTCCACAGGTCTTGATTCAGGCGTTCCCGGTCAAGCGGATTCTTGCCCATCAGCACGGGCTTTAGATGGGTGAGCAATCCTTGCGCGTCGACGGCCGCCGAGTTCATGGCGGAGCCCAGGAATGCATGGCCTTCGATCCCTTGGTCGGTGATCAAGCGCAGGAGCCCCAGCGCACTGCTGCCCGAGAAGCGGCCGGAGTGGGCGCCATAGGTGGTGGCGGGGATGTCGTCCCAAGCGAAGAGCGTTAGGGTGACGCCGGTGATTTTCATGGAAGGTCCTTCATGAACTATTGGCCTACATTCTCGCGTATAAGATTCAAATCTATGGCCATGCCCATGGCCAGATATCCCAGGCGGTTGGGGTGCAACCAATCCCCGTCGCCGCCGGTGGTGGTATTGTGAACCAACTGCGGTTTCATGGCGCCGGTGGCGGGATTCGTGATCACGGCGTCGAAATCCACGACGGCATCGAACAGGCCTGAGTTGCGGATGAAATCGTTGAGGGCTCTGCGCTTGTCGTCTTGCTCGGCGAATCCGTGATTGGGGTTGGTGGCGCCCAGCGCGGGAGTCAGCGTCGCGCCAATTACTCGTACACCGCGTGCGCGCATTCGGGCCACGCTTTCTCTCATCACTGCCTGAACCGGTTCCACTGGAGCATTGCCGCTCTTGCTGAAGTCGTTGATACCTTCGAGCCAGATCACGCTCTGCACACCCGAGAGCGAGAGTACGTCGCGCTCCAGGCGCGCGGCGGCCGAGGGACCGCCGGGAAAGGGGATGGCGGGCGAGTATTCCTTGGGACCCGCGATTTGGTTGCCGCCGATGCCGGCGTTCACCACGGCGATGCGATTACCGTGAACCGCATGCAGCCGGCGCGCTAGTACGTCCGGCCAGCGGTCATCGCGATTCAAGGTGGATAGGGTCCCGTCCGTGATGGAATCGCCAAAAGCCACGATGGCGTAGGCATCGCCGGGCACTTTCATGTCGAGGGCGTCGATGAAGTACCACGACGTGGTGCTAAGCGCGAAGGCAGACTCCGCTTCTTCATGACCTACCGGTCCAGACCATGGAAAACTCACGTAGGAGGTTTGCAACGCCTTCGCATGCCAAGTGATGGGCCCGCTTTCTCCTCCTACATGAAAGCTTATGGCTAGCTTGCGGCCCGTGAGATGCGGGCTATCAGGATCGCTGGCGAAGGGCAACGACACCGCGTCGCTCCAGACCGAAACTCCGGGTGCCACCGTGACGCTGTGCTTGCCCGCGAAAGTGAGCTGGCGGCTCGTGCCCGCCACCACAGCGGAACTGCCCAGGTGCAGACCAACGAAGACGCCGTCAATAGTGACGTCCTTCGCGCCCAACGCATTGGAGAATCGTATTCGCGTCTCTCGTCCCCATAGGGCGGGCTTCACGATCATGCGAAAGGATTGATCGCGCGCACCGCGTTCCGGCTCTGGAAACGCCAGCTTCAAATCCGGTTGCGCGGACGGATTGCCGGAGGGGTAGGGGCCTTGAACGGAAGCCGCCCAGCTCACGACCCATTTCGCCGGTGGTTGAGCGGCATCGACAGCGCTTGCAGCGAGCAAGCAAAATGCAAAGAGAATTCTCATGTCATTCCCCTATCGCTACGGGCGTTGGTCCAACGCCCGCAGTTTGAAGCGCTGAATTTTTCCGGTCGCCGTCTTTGGCAACTCCGTCACGAACTCGATCCAGCGCGGATATTTATAGGGCGCCAATGCCTCCTTCACATGCTGCTTCAGTTCCTGCGCCAAGGTTGGGGAAGGTGTCAAGCCGGGCTTGAGCACCACGAATGCCTTGGGCTTCACCAATCGATCGGCGTCCGCGCTGCCGACGACAGCGGCCTCCAGTACCGAGGCATGGGATATCAACGCGGATTCCACTTCCGTGGGCGATACGTAGATGCCACCGACCTTCAGCATATCGTCGCTGCGGCCCGCGTAGACGTAATAGCCGTCCGCGTCCTGCGAAAATTTGTCGCCACTGCGTGTCCAGGGCCCTAGAAAAGTGGATTGAGTGCGCTCCCGGTTATTCCAATAGAAGATGGCCTGCGTGGGGCCCTTGATCTGTAGCTCCCCCGTTTCCCCGCGCTGTACGGGGTCGCCCGCGTCATCCACCAATCGCAGTTCATACCCTGGCACGGGCAACCCCGTGGTGCCGTGACGCACGTCTCCTGGCCGGTTGGAGAGAAACACGTGCAGCATTTCCGTGGAGCCGATGCCGTCCAGCAAATCGATACCGAAGTGCTCGCTGAAGCGGCGTCCGATCTGTGCCGGTAGCGCCTCGCCAGCGGAGGTTGCGATACGCAGCCGCACCTCGCTCCTCTTGGGCAAATCGGGGCTGGCCAGCATGGCGGCGAACAAAGTGGGAACGCCGTAAAAGACGGTGGGTTGGTGTTGCTTGAGCCGTTGCGCCACGGCAGCCGGCGTGGGCCGCTCGGCCATGAGCACGGCGGTGGCGCCAGCCGCCAACGGGAAGGTCAGTGCATTCCCCAAGCCGTAGGCGAAGAAGAGCTTCGCCGCGGAGAACACCACATCGTCTTCTCGAATACCCATCACAGGTTTGGCGTAGAGCTCCGCCGTTTGAATCAAGCTGCTGTGCGCGTGCACCACGCCCTTGGGAATGCCCGTGGAACCCGATGAGTAGGCCCAGAAACACATATCGTCCGCCCGAGTCGGAGCGGGGGCGAAACCCGCGGGCGCGCGCGCGAGCAAGTCATGCAAGCTCGCATGGGGCGAAGAAGATTCCCCCGACACGATGACCACCGGCAACGAGCCTAAGCGCGCCTCGAATTGAGGCAGCAGTGCCGCCGACACGATCAACCCCTTGGCGCGGCTGTCGTTCAGCATATAGCCATAGTCGCCAGGCGTGAGAAGGGTGTTGGCGGCAATGGGTACGATGCCAGCCTTGATGCATCCGAGGAAGGTCGTGGGGAAGTCGATGCTGTCCAGCAGGCACAATAGCACGCGGTCTTCCGGGCGCAGGCCTTGGTCAAGAAGCGCGTTGGCGCAGCGGTTGGCGCGCTCGGCCAAGTCCCCATAACTGTAGCGGCCCGTGTCGTCGATATAGGCCGTCTTCCCGGCCCGCCCCGCCAGCAAATTGCGTTCGATTAAATCATGGGCGGCGTTGTACTCGCGCGCAAAGGTACGCGGGGGGATGGGCGGGGCGCTCTCGCGGCGCTCGGTGGGCCTGGGGGCTGCCATGGTCGGCCTTGGGGCCTGATACTGGAAGCGCGCATTATGGCGTGCTCCGCGAGCGTATGCGCACTGTTTTAGCGCGGCGCAAGCATGTACCGCAAGGCTTCCATGTTCGCCGCCATCTCTTTTTCCATTGCGATCGCTTGGTCTCGCACCACTGCGATGCCTGTGAGCGACACTAATCTCCCGGCGGGCGCCAGTCCGTCGAAGCGTTTGTAAGCGCCGGCCATGCCGCCGGAGAGTTTGGTATGGGCTTCGATGGTGCGCTGGTAATCGCGAAAATTCTCTTCGAGGGCGTTTTTCAGGCGCACGGCTTCACTGGTCCAATTGGAGGCGCCGCGCTTGTTGAGCATGTGATCGCGAAATTGATGGATGCCATGGCCCACCACGTTTCCGAGCAGCAGAATCTTGGCGCGCCGCTTTAGCAGTTCACGCGTGGTGTCCAAATACTCCGCGGCGGCCCCGCCCAGAAGCAGGATCCGGCCGGCGGGCATGCTCCGAACCGCGGCAAGATCCGCGTCCGCGCTCTGCGCGGCATCATTCAAGACCTGCGATTGGGCGGCCGGACCGGCCTCCGGTTTCAGTCCCACGCTCAAGGCCGCCGTGGCATTACCCACGCGCTCGAGCACGGCGTCTTGCATCTTCTTGGTCTGCTGCCGGTCCCATCTCACGTACCCCATGGTAGCGGCGATGACCAGGGCCAGAAGACCGAGAACGAGATAGCTTTTCTTCATGCTGTCATGGCGGAGGTTGTTTCTTCAACCTTCTGTTATCGCCGGGTTGTGACGCGGCTTGAATGTCTCGTGCCGGATACGAGTTATCCTACGGCTTGGCGGCCCCAAGCCCGAGACCGTCCATGCGACCCCTCGCACGACATTACCTTCCCATGGATCTCGCTTCAACTTCCAATCCTATCGTGGATTACCGCACCTACCCCGGGCAGTACCGGCACTGGCGCATGAATTTTGAGGGGGATGTGGCGACACTTGCCATGGACGTGAATGAAGACGGCGGCTTACGGCCCGGATATAAGCTGAAACTCAATTCCTACGACTTGGGCGTGGATATCGAACTGTACGACGCGCTGCAACGTATTCGCTTCGAGCACCCGGAAATCAAAGTGGTCGTGCTCACCAGCGCCAAGGAGCGCATGTTCTGTTCGGGAGCGAATATCTACATGCTCGGTTTGTCGAGCCATGCGTGGAAGGTCAACTTCTGCAAGTTCACCAACGAGACGCGTAATGGCATCGAGGACGCGAGCCGGTATTCGGGATTGAAGTTCATCGCCGCGCTCAACGGCAATACCGCGGGTGGTGGCTACGAAGTGGCGTTGGCCTGCGACGAAATTCTGATGATCGATGACCGCTCGTCCGCGGTGAGTTTGCCCGAAGTGCCCTTGCTTGGCGTGTTGCCAGGCACGGGGGGGCTGACGCGGCTCACGGACAAACGCAAAGTACGGCGTGACTTGGCGGACATGTTTTGCACCACCAGCGAAGGAGTGCGCGCGGAGCGTGCGTTGCAGTGGGGGCTGGTGGATGCCATAGCGAAGCCCGCGCAGTTTCCAGAGCTGGTCGTGGCACGCGCGGCGGCGCTGGCGCGCACGAGCGAGCGCTCCGGCGGCAAAAAAGGCATCGTTCTTGATCCACTCTCCCGCGAATTCGATGAGCGCGGTTATCGCTACGAATACGTCGGTGCGGAGGTGAATCGCGCCGCGCGCAGTGTCACTCTCACGGTATCGGCGCCAGAGGAGGCGGGTGCCTTCACAGAGAGTTGCCGTTGGTGGCCCCTGCAGATGGCGCGGGAATTGGACGACGCCATCTTGAGTTTGCGCACCAATGAGTTGGACCTTGGTATGTGGGTACTCAAGACGCGGGGAAATCCCGCGGCCGTGCTGGCTTACGACGAAGTATTGCGAGCGCGGCAGCACGAATGGTTCGTGAAGGAAACGCTGGGCATGCTACGCAGCACGTTCGCGCGCCTGGAGGTGTCCTCGCGCAGCATGTTCGCCGTGGTGGACCGGGATTCTTGTTTCGCGGGCACCTTGGCCGAGTTGCTATGGGCCGCGGACCGCACTTACATGATGGCATTCCCGAATGCACCGGAAGAGGAGCCTTGCGTGATATTGTCGCCCATGAACTTCGGGCCTTACCTCACCGTGGAAGGCGAGGCACGCTTGGCGAGCCGCTTTTACGGCGACCTTGGCACAATCGAAAATCTACGAGCACTCATTGGGCAATCCTTGCGAGCGAAACAAGCCTTGGATCTGGGTTTGGTCAGCGTTACACCCGACGACATCGATTGGGAGGACGAGATCCGCTTGGCGCTGGAAGAACGCGCCAGCATCTCGCCCGACGCGCTCACGGGCCTGGAAGCGAATCTGCGTTTCACGCGTTCGGAGAATATGTACACCCGCATCTTCGCGCGCTTGTCGGCCTGGCAAAACTGGATCTTCAACCGGCCCAATGCCGTGGGCGAAGCCGGTGCATTGAAAGTTTTCGGTACGGGCAAGAAAGCGAAATTCAACTGGGAAAGAGTCTAAACGACACAAATCTCACCACAGAGGCACGGAGACACGGAGGAACCCCGATTGCTTTTCTCTGTGTCTCAGTGCCTCTGTGCCTCTGTGCCTCTGTGGTGAAAGGCTTTTTTTAGGGCACACATCATGACAACCATCGACTACAACGAACGCATCCCCAACAACGTGGATCTGTCCAGCAACCGCACTCTGCAACGCGCGCTGGAGCACTGGCAACCGCGTTTTCTGGATTGGTGGTCCGAGATGGGCCCGGTGGATTCGCGGGCTCATGAGGTCTATCTGCGCACCGCGGTGAGCGTGGAACCCAGCGGCTGGGCGCACTTTGGCCAAGTGAAGATGCCAGAGTACCGCTGGGGTATTTTCCTGAACCCCAAGCAAGAGGACCGGCGCATTCTTTTCGGCGATCACCAGGGCGAGCCCGTGTGGCAGGAAGTGCCGGGAGAATATCGCAGCACGCTGCGTCGTATCATAGTCACGCAAGGCGACACGGAACCAGCTTCCGTGGAGCAGCAGAGACATTTAGGAGTCACTTGTCCCTCGCTCTACGATTTGCGCAACATCTTCCAGATCAATTGCGAGGAGGGGCGCCACCTGTGGGCCATGGTGTACTTGCTGCACGCGTATTTTGGGCGCGATGGCCGAGAGGAGGCCGAGGCGCTTCTGCAGCGCCATTCGGGCGACCGCGACAACCCGCGTATATTGGCCGCCTTCAACGAGCGCACGCCAGATTGGCTGTCGTTCTTCATGTTCACCTTCTTCACCGACCGCGACGGTAAGTACCAGCTTACCGCCTTCACGGAATCGGCCTTCGATCCTCTGGCGCGCACCACGAAGTTCATGCTTAAGGAAGAGGCGCATCACATGTTCGTGGGCATCACGGGCATTACGCGGGTGCTGGAGCGCACTTGCGAATTGATGAAACGGCACGGCGTGAGCGAGCCCGGTAAGGTGCGCGCGTTTGGCGCGATCGATCTGCCGGCCATGCAGCGCTACATCAATTTTCATTACAGCGTGACCCTGGATCTATTCGGCGCCGACCTTTCTTCCAATGCGGCCATGTTTTACACCACGGGATTGAAGGGGCGCTTCGGCGAGGCGTCGATCCAGGACGATCACTTATTGAAGGATGCGCACTACCGCATCCTAGCCGCGCGGGATGGCCGGCTTACCGAGCATGACGTGCCGGCGCTCAACAGCTTGAACGAGCGCTTGCGGGACGATTACATCGAGGATTGCGAGGCCGGGGTGGCGCGGTGGAACCGCGTGATGGAAAAGCACGGCATCGGCATCCGCCTAAAGCTTCCGCATAAGGCATTCAACCGCCAAATTGGCTCGGCCTCATCCCTCAAAGTGAGCCCGGAAGGCGAGGTGATGGATGCCGCGGCTTGGGAGGGCATGCTGCGGCGATGGTTACCTACGCCGGAGGACCGTGCCTACGTCGCCTCCATGATGGGCCGGGTCGTGGAGCCAGGAAAATTCGCCAACTGGATCGCGCCACCAGAGCGTGGCATCAACAACTTGCCGGTGGATTTCGAGTACGTGCGGTTTGGTTAGCAGACGAAAGGCTATTTACCACAGAGGCACAGAGGCACAGAGAAAATCTATTTAAAAAGTGCCGTACCCCTAGAGTAGTTCAAGGCGGATTCAAGTACGAAGTGCAACGTTGACCAACCGCAAGAAGGAGTCTGAGGATGTTTAGCATTCAAGGCTTCCTGACCTGCAAGTCGAAGTTGCCCAATGAATTACAAGCACCTCAGCCAAATTGAAAGATACCAGATTGCCAGCCTTATGAAATCCCAGCACAGCATCACGCAAATT
>SHXO01000061.1 GCA_009693245.1 Betaproteobacteria bacterium
TAAGTTGGATACAAAGCCAGTGAAGAGGCTCGCAAAACGCCTTGAAAGGCGCGAAATAACCCGGCTGAAGGTCACCTGGCCGAGAATGAAACTCATTTCGCTAACGCGGTAAGAGATCCGTCGTAGAAAAGTGATTATTAGAGGTGCCCATCGAACAATGGATCGGCCGCCTGAGCGAGCGGCGCGTGCGGGCTGCGGCCCAAACTACCTCGCGGCGGAGCGCCATCGCGAAGATCGGCACGATGTTGATGGGCGGTGCGGTGCTGCCCATGCTTCCCTTCGACCGCTCAGGCGGCGTGGCCCATGCCCAACACGGCGGCGGTGGAAGCGCCGAGGATCCGCAAAGCTGCGACTACTGGCGCAATTGCGCCATCGATGGATTCCTGTGCACCTGCTGCGGCGGCACCATCACATCTTGTCCACCCGGCACCGAAGCCTCCAAGGTTACTTGGGTCGGGACGTGCAAGAATCCGAAAGACGGCAAGGATTATCTCGTCAGCTATAACGACTGCTGCGGCAAAACCGCCTGCGCCCGCTGTCTTTGCAACTACAACGAGCGCGAGCGGCCCGGCTATAGGATGGGTACACACAACGACATCAACTGGTGCATGGCCGACAAGCAAACCATGTATCACTGCACCGTATCCGTCATCGTTGGTGTGTCGAACGCATAGGAGTTCCGAGCCGGTTGCCTTGCGGCAACCGGCTAGTGGGTTTTATATGAAAGGGCGTATGGTTCTGGCGGCGGTCATAGGGCTGTCAGCCTTAACGGCGAGTGCGCAAGATAAGAGCGCCGTGCGTGCGCGGCTTGATTTTCTACTGCACTGCTCCGGCTGCCATGGCCAAGATGGCACGGGAAATCCCGAGAAAGGCATCCCCAACTTCGTTGGCCAAGTAGGCCACTTTCAACGCCTGCCGGAAGGCCGCGAATTCGTCATGCAAGTCCCCGGGTTGCTGAGCTCCGGATTGTCCAATGAGCGTGCCGCCGCGGTGACCTCAGGGATGATCCGGCAATTTGCCGGATCATCCCTACCCGCGGATTTCGTTACCTATACCGCCAGCGAAGCGAAGCGCGCGCGCGAGACGCGCCCCGCCGATGTGATGGGCAAACGCAAAGCGATCTACCTGCAACTTCTCCGGCAGGGTTACGCGATTCAATAAGCGGCACGGACTACAGGGGCCCGCCCGGATCAATGATTGTCGCGCGGAATTCCCTTGCTCTTGTCGAGCTTCTGGTATTTGACCGCGGGCTTGAGGACCATGCCATGGGAGAGCTCGTCCACCATCCCGCTCTGGATTTCCTGCCAGGGCGTTTGATGATCCGGGTATTTGAATCCGCCATTTTTTTCGAGAGTTGCGTGGCGTTTCTTAAGCTCTTCCTTGGAGATCAAAATATCCGCGGTGCGCTTGTTCAAATCGATGCGCACCAGGTCGTTGGTTCGAATGATGGCCAATCCCCCGTTGTTGGCGGCCTCGGGAGAGGCATTCAGAATCGACGGTGATCCTGAAGTGCCCGATTGGCGGCCATCGCCAATACACGCCAGCGCGGTCACGCCTTCCTTGATCAACTTCGCGGGCGGCTGCATATTGACCACCTCGGCCGAACCCGGATAGCCCTTGGGGCCGGTGCCGCGCACGAAGAGCAGGCATGATTCGTCGATCTTGAGTTTCGGGTCGTCGATACGCTTGTGATAATCCTCCGGCCCCTCGAACACGATGGCCCGCCCTTCGAAGGCGTTGGGGTCCTTCGGGTTGGAAAGGTAGCGCTTGCGAAACTCCTCCGAGATCACACTGGTCTTCATGATGGCGCTATCGAAGAGATTGCCCTTCATGTTCAGGAAGCCCGCGGCCTTCACCATGGGCTTCTTGTAGGGCTTGATGACATCATAGTCTTGCACCGGACGCTTCTTGCAATTCTCGCCGATGCTCTTGCCGCTCACCGTGAGCGCGCTCTTGTGGATCTTCCCCGCCTTCATGAGTTCATTCACCACGGCCGGCACTCCGCCCGCGCGGTGATACTCCTCGCCCAGATATTGGCCAGCTGGCTGAAGGTTCACCAACAACGGGATTTCATATCCCACCTTTTCCCAATCGTCGTTGTCGAGCTTGACTCCGATATGGCGCGCGATGGCGTTGATGTGAATGGGCGCGTTGGTGGAACCGCCAATGGCTGAATTGACCACGATCACGTTCTCGAAGGCCTCGCGGGTCATGATCTTCGAAGGACGAAGGTCTTCGTGCACCATCTCGACGATGCGCTTTCCGGTTTCGTACGCCAGCTGCGCGCGCTCCTTATGGGGCGCGGGAGGCGCGGCGCATCCTGGCAGGGACATCCCCAACGCCTCGGCCAAGGAGTTCATGGTCGAGGCCGTCCCCATGGTGTTGCAGTGACCCACGGAAGGCGCGGAAGACGCCACCAACTCCACGAACTGCTCGTAGGTGATCTCGCCTGCCGCGTACATTTGGCGCGCTTTCCACACGATGGTGCCCGAGCCCGTGCGCTCGCCCTTGAACCAGCCGTTCAGCATCGGCCCGCCCGATAGCACGATGGCGGGAATGTCAACGGTGGCCGCGGCCATTAATTGAGCAGGCGTGGTTTTGTCGCAACCAGTGGTGAGTACCACGCCGTCGATGAAATAGCCGTACAGGATTTCCACCAGCCCGAGATAGCACAGATTGCGATCCAACGCGGCGGTGGGACGTTTGCCCGTCTCTTGAATGGGATGCACGGGAAACTCGAAGGCTATGCCGCCCGTCTCGCGAATGCCTTCGCGCACCCGCTCCGCGAGCACCAGGTGGTGGCGGTTGCAGGGCGACAGATCCGAGCCCGATTGCGCGATGCCGATGATGGGCTTGCCTGCCTGCAACTCTTCTCGCGTGATACCCCAATTCATGTAGCGCTCCAGATAGAGCGCCGTCATATCGGGGTTATCGGGATTGTTGAACCAACGCTGCGAGCGCAACAGATCCCGCGATTTATTCTTGGATTTTCCGTCTTTCTTGGCCATGCTTTAGTCTCCTCGGTGTTTCATCGTTCAGGCGCAATATACTGGAATGCTAAAGAATCTTTTCGCCGAACTTCGCCAGCGCTTTTTCCGACAGCGCCAGCCCAAGCCCAGGCGCTTCCTTCAAGGTGAGCCATCCGTTGGCGATCTTGGGCGGGTCTTCGAAGAGTTCGGCTTGCAGCGGATCGCGCTCCGGATCGGTAAAGGATTCGACAATGCATCCCGCTGGCGAGGCGGCGACGATGTGCGCGTGAATGAAGCAGTCGTGGTGGGGGGCGACCTGCACGTTCTCGAATTCGCACAGCGCGGAAAGCTTCCGTCCCTCCGTGAATCCGCCCATCATGGTGCAATCGAATTGCAGGATCTGAATCGCTTGCTCTTCCAGCAGTGCGCGGCAGCCGTAACTGGTGAGCTCGCTCTCTCCCGCGGAGAGCGGGATACGCGTTTCGCGCGCGAGCAGTTTGAGCTCTCGGCGGTCGTCGGCCCAGCGCACCGGCTCCTCCAGCCAGCGCGGGCGCAGCGGCTCCATCAAGCGCGCGCCCTCGATGGCGGTCGCCAGATCCCAGCCGCGATTCACATCCACCATGAGATCCTTGTCCTCGCCGATGACCTCGCGGATGAGCGCCAGGCGCTCGATGTCCTCGGCCAGGGATACGCCGCCGGCCTTGGCCTTGAAGCCCCGGTGTCCCTGCGCTTTCAGCATCTGCATCTCATCGCGCAACTCGGACATGGTTTTCCCGTCTCGGTAATAGGCGCACGTCACATAACAAGGCACCTGGCTGCGATAGCCGCCGAACAAGCGATAAAGCGGCAGATTCGCTACCTTGCCCATGATGTCCCAACACGCGATGTCCATGGCGGCGGAAATACGAACGAGCGCCTCGCGCGACCACCCCTTTTCATGGGCTAGCCGCTGCCAAGTCAGAGAGAATAATTTTCGATAAAGCTGTTCGGGCGCCGTGGGATCGGCCCCCACGATCAATTCGCCGATCCCGCTACGAAAGGCATGAATCGCGGCCTCGATGGGCGTATAGCTGGTGGCTATTCCGATCCCAGTGATGCCTTCGCCGGTATGCATCTTCACCAAGATTTCGTTGGCGCGCGGCACGATGAAATTGCTGACCCAGTGGGGGCGCCCGGTGTCCGGCGCTCTCAATATGTAGATTTCGAGTTTGGTGACTTTCATGGGGTGTTACCGGAATGACTGCAACCGGAATCTTAGCTCAGAAGACCCAGCGCGCTTGGCGCAAGCAAGAGATCGATTAACATCTGGCCATGAAGATTCTTTTGACCCTACTCACTTTCGCGGTCTGCGCCGCGCCGGTCTCGGCCCAGACTTGGCCCAGCAAACCGATCACCTTCGTCGTGGGCAGCCCGCCAGGCGGCGGCACCGACTTTGTCGCGCGCATTCTGAGCGATCATCTTTCCAAAGCCCTCAAGCAACCCATCGTCATCCTCAACAGACCAGGCGCCAGCGGCAACATCGGCACCGAATCCGTGATGCGCGCACCCGCCGATGGCTACACTTGGTTGATTCAGTACTCGGGATATCACGTTGGCAACCCGGCATTGTTTCCCGATTTACGCTGGAGTCCCACCAAGGACTTTACCGGCGTGGCCATGCTCATGCGCGGGCCGCACGTCATCGCGGTGAATGCGGCGCTCCCCGTGCGCACGCTGAAGGAACTCATCGATTACGGCCGCAAGGGCAAAGGGCTGTTCTACGCCTCGGCTGGCCAAGGGGCCATCCAGCACATCGCGGGCGAGATGTTCGGCCAAGCCACCCAAGTACCCGTGACCCACGTGCCCTACAAGGGCGCGGGCCCCGCGGTAATCGATCTCATCGGAGGGCAAGTGGATATGTTCATCACCACACCGCCATCGGTGTTGGGGTATGCGAAAGCAGGCAAGCTCAAACTGCTCGCGGTGACCGCCAACAAGCGCCATCCGGCCCTACCTACGGTTCCCACGTCGGCGCAAGCCGGCCTCGCCGGATACGAAGTAGAGTCCTGGTTCGCGATGTTCGCCGCCAGTGCAATGCCCAAGGAAATCGTTGCCGCTATGAGCGCGGCGGTGCGCAAGGTGGTGGAAAGCGAGGGTTACCGGAATCAGATCGAAGAGCAAGGTGGCTACGCCGCGTACATGGATCCCGCCGCGATCGACGGCTTCGTGCAAAAGGAATTGAGCGCTTGGGCCAAGATCATCCACGGCGCCAACATCAAGGCGGAGTAGGCGTGAGCGATCCATCACGGCGCCAGTTTCTGGAGATGAGCGGCGCGGCGGCCGCGGCCATCGGGATGCCGCTCGTGGATAGCGCGCAGGCATCGGAGCAAGCGACGTCGTCAACGGTTTTCATGGACCAGGAAGGACTGGGATTGACGGCTTCGGAATCCGCCGGGGAGCTTTCGCGCCTGTGTGCGCTGCGCGAACCCAAGATGGACCTCTACGGCCTGGGCGGAATCGTCGAAGAAGTGGAGCAATATTTCGCGCGCGTACTCGGCAAGGAGCGCGCTTTGTTCATGCCCACGGGCACGCTTGCCAACCAGCTCGCGCTGCGAGCGCTGGCGGGCGATAAGCGGCGCGTCATCGTGCAGGACGTAAGTCATGTCTATAACGACACGGGCGATGCTTGCCAGATTCTGAGTGGCCAGACTCTGCTTCCGCTTGCTCCCGACCGGGCAACGTTCACCTGGGAAGAAGTGGAACGCACTCTCAACCGAACCGCCTCAGGGCGCGTGCTGGCATTGGTGGGAGCCCTATCCATCGAGTCGCCCGTTCGCCGCCGTTCGGGAGAGTTGTTCGATCATGCGGAAATGACGCGCATCTGCGCGCAGGCCAAGCAGCGCGGCATCGGATTACACTTGGACGGCGCGCGCTTGTTCATCGCGTCGGCCTATACCGGCATCTCGCCTGCCTCTTACGCCGCACCCTTCGATACGGTCTATGTATCGTTGTGGAAGTACTTCAACTCGCTCAACGGCGCCATTCTCGCGGGGCCCGCCTCTTTGCTGGATGGCATGTACCACACGCGGCGCATGTTCGGCGGCGCCTTGTTCAGCGCCTGGCCATTCGCCCTGCTGGCACGGCACTATGCGGAAGGATTCATCGAGCGCCTGTCGTCCGCCATTGCGATATCCAATGAGTTCATCGCTGCGATCAAGGGAAAGTCCGCGCGCATCGAACGAGTACCGAATGGCACGAACATCTTCAAACTCATCGTGGCGGAATACAAGGTGGAGGCACTCATGGAAAAGCTGCGTGCGCGGCAGATCGTATTGCCCAAACCGGCGCGTGGCTCCGAGGGTGCGGTGTTCAATCTCTACGTGAACGACACCTGGAACAGAACGACGGGCGCGCGCCTCGCGGAGCAGTTTCGGCGGGCCCTTTAGATGTCCAACGAACCAGCCGGCGCCGCGCCTACTCGCGTAACGGACCGCCTCTGCGAATTTCTTTCGCGTATTCGCTGGGAGCGATATTCCACCGGAGGTCCGGCACGAAGCGAAGCGTTCGCCGATGAACTTCTTTGCCACCGCGCTGGCGGGTTGCCGCGATGCCGTCGTGGAAACCGCTTTCGCGGTTCTTGGCCCGCTCGGCGGGAGCGCCACCACGACACGATCATCGGCCGCCACGAAAGAAGCGATAGGCTCACATCGGCTTTCTTGAATGCCGTGAGCGCCAACGTGTTCGATTTCGAGGACACGCATACACGCACCATCATTCATCCCACGGCGCCCGTCGCACCCGCTCTGTTCGCCTTGGCGGAATCCTCGCGCATGTCCGGAGAGCAATTGCTCCTCGCATTCGTTTTGGGTGTGGAAACCGAGTGCAGAATAGGCAACGCGATCTCGCCATGGCATTACCAGCGCGGGTGGCACATCACCTCCACCTGCGGCGTATTCGGCGCCGCCGCCGCGGCAGGCAAAGCCCTTGGGTTGAACGCAAAACGAATGAAGTGGGCGCTGGGCAATGCCTCGGCGCAATCCTCGGGCTTGGTCGAAACCCTCGGCAGCATGTCCAAGAGCATCGGCGTGGGCAATGCCGCGCGCAATGGCTTGCTGTCAGCATTGCTGGCCGAGCGCGATTTCTCCGGTCCGGACCAACCGCTGGAAGGTGCGCGCTGTTTCCTGCGGGTCACCGGAGAGAACCCTGACTTTGCGTGCATCACCGAAGGACTCGGCGAACACTGGGAGATTATCGCCAATACCTACAAACCCTATCCCTGCGGTGTCGTGCTCAACCCCGTCATCGAGGCATGCCTCGCCTTATCCCCAAGCCGGGATCTCGATATCGCGCAAGTGGAGCGCATCGAGATCACCGGCCACCCCATTCTACGCGAGCGAACCGACCGCCCGCACATCATAACGGGCCGCGAAGCGCAGGTCAGCGTCCAGCACGCCGTAGCCGTGGCGCTTACAAAAGGACGCGCCGTATTGCCGGAATTTAGCGACGGCTGCGTTGCCGATGTGGCTCTGCGCGCGCTCGGGAATAAAGTCCGCTTCGTGGATGACGCAAGCTACAAAGTAGAGTCCGCACAAGTAACGGTGCACACGCGCACGGCTGCGCCGGTTTCGTACTTCGTGGAGCAAGCTCGCGGCAGCAATGCACGCCCGCTCTCCGATAGCGATTTGGAAAACAAGTTGAGAGATCTGGCGCACTATGATGCGCCGGGCCGCGACAGGGAAGCGTTGATCCAGGCAGTCTGGGCGCTGGATCGCACTAGCGAGGCGGGCGCGCTGATGCGCCTCGCGGCGGGTTTCGGATAGTCTCGCCAAAATCGGGCGCGTACGTCCGGATCGTCCTACAATAGCCGCCAATCGCTGCCGGTCCTTGGAGTTCGCCATGAACCTCTCGTTTCAACCCCTTCACACCACCTTCGCGGCCGAAGCAAGTCCGGTCAATCTGCGCGATATTCATGACCGGGACACCCTTGAACAAATCCGCGCCGGCATGGACCGGTACGCTGTTCTGGTGTTCCGCGACCAGGCTTTCGCGGGCTTGGACCAGATCGAGTTCGCGCAACGCTTGGACGGGGAGATTCACGCCAAAACCGGTGCCGCGGCCATTGCCAAGAACCGCTTCGGGAACGACGCGCTGTCGGATATTTCCAACGTCGATGAAAACGGCGAGATCTTCAAAACGAGCGACCGGCGGCGCATGTATTCCTTGGGCAACCGCTTGTGGCACACGGACGCCTCCTTTCAAGATCCTCCGGGGCGCTACTCCATGCTGTTCTCGGTGGTGTTGCCGCCGGTGGAAGCCGATACGGAATTCGCCGATACGCGTTCGGCCTACGATGCGCTTTCCGGCGAAATGAAAGAGCGGGTCGTAGGGTTGCGTGTCCACCATTCCATCGCATATTCGCGCCAAGTATTGGGATTCGAATTCTCGGCGAAAGAGATGGAGAGCTTGCGGGGCGCGGTGCATCCGCTCGTTCGCACGCTGCCGCGCTCGGGGCGCAAGGCGCTATACGTGGCTTCCCATGCTTCCACCATCATGGATTGGCCGGTTCCCGAGGCGCGGCTACTATTGCGCGAATTGATGGAGCACGCGACCCAACCCCGCTTCGTCTACCGGCACGCCTGGCGGTTAGGCGATCTGGTGATTTGGGACAACCGCGCCAGCATGCACCGCGCGCGGCCCTTCGACGACAGCAAATACCGGCGCGAATTGCGGCGTGTCACCACTCTGGACATCGAACGGCACGCCTGGTAGTTGCGGGCGATGGAGCGGCGCACCTTAGGTAGGACAGGATTCGAAGTTTCCGCTCTTGGCTTTGGGTGCGGGGCCGTGGGCGGGTTGATGGTGCTCGGCGAGCCCGCCGAGCAGGAGCGCGCCGTGGCACGCGCCATCGAACTGGGTATCAACTACTTCGATACCGCCGCCCTCTATGGCAGCGGCGAGTCCGAGCGCAACCTTGGGCGCGTGCTAAAAAATCTCGGTAAACCGACGGTGCTCGTGGGCACCAAGGTGTGGATTCGCGATCGCGCGAATACCGGCAAGATCATCGCGCAATCCCTCGAGGAGAGCCTGCGCCGCCTCGGGATGGAGGCCGTGGACTTGTTCCAGCTTCACGATCCCATCGCGCCGGCCGGCACTCCGGACACGCTCGATCCCCGCATCGTGCGCGATGAAGTGGTACCCGCCTTCGAGAAGCTGCGAGCACAAGGCAAGATACGCCAGGTGGGGTTCACTGGATTAGGCGAGACCGCGGCGCTGCTCGAAGTCGCGGACTCGGGCCTATTCGGCACGGTTCAAGTGAGCTACAACATCCTCAATCCCAGCGCGGCGAGTGCGATCCCCGAGGGCTATCCCGCCCAGGATTATGGGCGTCTGCTGGTGCATGCGGGGCAAGCTCGCATGGGCACCATCGCCATCCGCATCCTCGCGGGCGGCGCGCTGAGCGCCACGGAGGAGCGCCATCCCCTAGGCATGCCCAAAGTCGGTCCTCTCGGGTCCGCGAGCACTTACGCCGCTGACGTGGCGCGAGCACGCCGGTTCGAGGATCTGGTGCAGCGAGGCTACGCTCAAAGCGTGGTGGAAACGGCGTTGCGCTACGCGATCTCCACACCCACACTGTCGATGGTGTTGGTGGGTTTATCCACTCTTGACCAACTCGAGTATGCCGCCGCGTGCGTGAACAAAGGACCGTTGTCCGCGGCGGCCCTCGAGCGGGTGGCCGCGATACAGCGGGGATTCACCGGCGAGCTGCGTTAGCTACGCGAACTGCGCCTGCTCGTGGCGGTTAAGAACCTCGCCCCACTTCGTGTCCCACGGATTGCCGAGGAAATCCTCCACCCGCCCGTTCTCTTTGAAGAAGCGGTTGGGGATTTGGAACATTCCTAGAAGCAAGGCGCCTTGAGCTCCGCCCCATGCTTCGTGGCGGCTACCCGCGGGGCGCCACACGAACTCTCCTGGTTTGCATTCCCCCTCGCCGCACACGAGGCTGCCTTCCAACACGTAGGTCTGTTCGATCAGCACATGCTCGTGATCGGGAATGCGGGCGCCCGGCGCCAGGCGCATCAGCATGGTGAGCAAACCCGATGATGGGTCCACCAATAAGGTCTTGGTCTCGATGCCCGCGTAGACAGGATTTTTCTCCCACGCCATCTCGTGCACATTGACGAAGCGCGATGCAAGGGGGGGAAGGGCAGCGTGGTGGGTGGCTTTGGGGGTGATGGCGCTCATGGAAATCTCCTCCGGTGTGGCTGGTGGTAAAAGTGTACTGCGTTAGCATGGCAGGTTCGTGTGAGGACATCAATGGGAGGTTCGCAATGAGTAGACTCAAGAATCACGTCGCATTGGTGACGGGCGGCGGGCGCGGTATCGGCCGGGCGATTGCGCTGCGGTATGCGCAAGAAGGCGCCCGTGTCGCCATCGCCGATGTGGATCAAGACACCGCCAAGGCGGTGGCCGCCGAGATTCAATCTGGCGGTGGCGCCGCGCTAGCCCTGCACGCGGACCTGCGCGAGACCGAACAGAGTATCTCGATGGTGAAGCGCGTCGTGGAACGCTTCGGCCGCCTGGATATCATGATGAATAACGCGGGCGTGGTGCGCGTGCGGCCGCTGCTAGAACTCACACCAGAGGATTGGGATTTCGTCAACGACGTCAATGCGCGCGGGCTGTTCTTCGCCTTGCAGGCAGGAGCGCGCCAGATGGTGCAGCAATCTCCCATCGTCCAAGGCCGGCCGCGCGGCAAGATCATCAATATCGCTTCCATCGCGGGGCGCGGCGGGCGGCCCATGTTCGCGGCCTACGCGGCTAGCAAGTCGGCGGCCATCAGCATCACGCAATCCGCCGCGATGGCCCTCGCGCCGGATATCAACGTCAATGCCATCTGCCCAGGCGTGGTGGACACGGAAATGTGGCGCACCATCGACCGCGAATGGACCGCCTCCGACAAGCGCCCGGCCGGCGCCGCGTGGGCGGACCGCATTCGCGGCATCCCCATGGGCCGCCACGAGACCCCCGAAGATCTGACTGGCATGGCCCTATTTCTCGCCAGCGCGGATTCCGACTATATCACCGGGCAATCCTTCCACGTCGATGGCGGCATGGTGATGAATTGACGGCGGCCGCGGGCGGCGCAACGCGGCCGCCCTACTGGGGCTTGCTGCTACCGGCCGCGCTGATGCTCATGGTGACCATGGGCACCCGACAATCCATGGGATTGTTCGTCTCGCCGCTCAACACCTCGACGGGCTTGGGAATCGTCGCCATCAGTTTCGCCTTGGCGGTGGGACAACTCATGTGGGGGGTGGCGCAGCCCATTTTCGGCGCCGTCGCGGATCGTTATGGGCCTGGACGGGTACTGGTATTGGGGGGCTTGTTGGGCGCGGCGGGCATTGCGCTAGCGCCGTGGATACCCACGCGCTGGGGTTTGGTGATCACGCTGGGTGTGCTGGCCTCCGCTGGCGCGGGCGCCGGTGCCTTCTCGATATTGATCGGTGCCGTTGCGACGCGACTCCCCGCCGAAAAGCGCTCTTTCGCCGCAGGCTTCATCAATGCGGGCGGGTCCTTCGGACAGTTCGTGTTCGCACCCTTGGTGCAAGGACTCATCACCGCGTTCGGCTGGATGAGCGCGCTATATTCGCTGGCGGCGCTTACCATTGCAGCCATGCCCTTCGCGCGGCCCCTGCGCAAGCGTGCCGCGCCTAAAACGACGACCGCCACCACGGGCATCACTCTGCGCGAACAACTGCGCGCCGCCATGCGGCACCGCAGTTACTTGCTTCTTCACGCGAGCTTTCTCACCTGCGGCGTGCACGTGGCGTTTCTGATGACTCATCTGCCCGGAGAAGTCGCGCTGTGCGGATTGTCCGCGCAGGTTTCCGCCAACGCCATCGGCCTCATCGGGCTCGCCAACATCGCGGGCAGCTTGGTGGCGGGAACACTGGGCCAGCACTTTCGCTTGAAGAATCTTCTGTTTTGTTTCTACGCCGCCCGCACGATTCTCATCCTCGGATACCTCGCCGCGCCCAAGACCCCCCTGGTTCTATACATCTTCGCTGCAGGCATGGGCTTTACCTTCCTCGCGACGGTCCCACCCACCGCGGGCCTCGTTGGCAAGCTCTTCGGCATGCGCTACATGGCAACACTGTTCGGACTAACCTTGTTCTCGCACCAAGTCGGCGGATTCTTCGGCGCGTGGCTGGGGGGCGTCACCGTGGCCAGCACGGGAAGTTACCAGTGGATGTGGTACGCCGATGCGGCGCTCGCGCTGGCCGCGGCACTGTTGAATATTCCGATTAAAGAAGCCCCGCTGGCGCGGCGCGTTGCGATGGCGTAAGGGCTACGGTTGGTAGATGCGCAGATTGAGCGGCACGCGCCCGCCTTGGGAGTCGATGACGTAGAGCTTCACTTTGGGCAGCAGTTTTTCTAGCGCCTCCAGATACAAGCGCTGCCGCGTGATGTCCGGCGCCTTTTCGTACTCCCGTAGCAAGGCAAGGAAACGGTCGCTATTGCCGGTGGCTTCGGCGATGCGTTTCTGCTTGTAATTTTCCGCTTCCGAAACGGCACGGTGCGCTTCGCCCCGGGCTCTGGGAATTTGGTCGCCCGCGTAGGCGTGCGCTTCGTTTTGTACTTTCTCCCGGTCCGCCATGGCGCCGGCGGCTTCTTGGAAGGCCTGGGCCACGTTCTTGTCGAAGGTGATGTTCATGATGTTGGCGGAGGTGATCTGCACGCCGCTGCGATAGCGGTCCAGAAGCTCTTGCGTTTTGGCTCTGACACCGTTTTGAATGGCAAGGCGGCCCGTGGTAAGCACTTCGTCGACGCCCATCGATACGATGGTCTCCGTCAGGGCGGCCTGCGCCAGTCTTGACACGAGTTCTTGCGGATCTTTCACCTGAAACAGGTAGTCCGCCGGATCGCGAATGACGTATTGAATGACCAGTGCGATGCTAAGGATGTTGGTGTCGCCGGTGAGGAGTTCGGTCCCTTCTAGGGTTTGGGATTCTCCCTCGGGCATGAGGAACCCCACGCCGGCCTTCATCACCGTTGTGGTCTTGAGCACGCCGGCTTGATCCACGGGCCATGGTAAACGGAAGTGCATGCCCGGCCCCACGTGTTCGCTGACGGCGCCGAAGCGCCTTATCACGGCTTGCTCGTCAACGTTCACCACATAAACACCGCTACCCAAGTAAGCTCCGGCAAGTAGGAGGAGGACGAGATATTTTGGCCAGCGATAGTTCCTCCAGGTTGTGGCGATAGGGTTGCTCACTTGCGCTTTCCATCGCCGCGCCGCGCGCCCAATAGACCAAGGGCTTCAGCATCCGCGGGCAGAAACACCGTGGTGTTCTCGTCCAATACCTTCTCGTAGGCTTGTAGGGTGCGTGTGAACTTGTAAAGACCCGGGTTCTGGCCAAAGGCCCCCGCGTAGATGCGCGAGGCCTGCGCGTCGCCTTGCGCCTTGATGAGCCGCGCCTTGGCATAGGCTTCCATTTCGATGTGGATTTTCTCCCTGTCGGCGGCGGCGATGATTTTCTTCGCTTCAAGCTCGCCCGCGGTTCGCAATGCCTTCGCGATACGTCCGCGTTCGGCCTTCATGCGCTCGAACACCGATTCCTTGTTTTGCGCGGGTAGGGAAATATCGAGGATGCGAACGTCCAACACGCCGATACCGTATTTATCTATCTGCATCAAACCCGCGCGGATGCCATCTATGATTTTTTGATACTGGCTCGTCCCTGGCACGGGTGCGAGCAGCGCGCCCGAGGCGAAATTTCCCAGCACGGCCCCCGTTTCCGACACCAAGGCACTGGCCAGCCGCACATCGGCGGTAGCAGTCTGCCCAAGGGATTCCAAGAACTTGCGCGGATCTGTCACTTGCCACATAGCCAAGGTCTCCACGACGATGTTTTTCTTGTCTGTAGTGAGATATTCACTGGCGGGAGGGCGGGTTTGGTGCAGGCGCTTATCCACAAGGGTGACTTGCTCATGGGGCCACTTGAAGTGCATTCCCGGTTCCGAATGCACCTGCGCGATACGCCCGAAGCGCGTGACGACGCCGAAATTCGTGACGTCCAGCGCAAAGACGCAGCGCAAAGCCAAGAACCCCGCCGCCACAGCCAGCACAACGGCCTTATGCGCCTTGATCCACTCGCCTATCCGGGCTACGCGCATTTACCGGTTTACCGGAGGCGGTTGCAATAGCCACAGGTCAAGCTCTTTCACCTGTCCGGCGCCCGGTTGGATAAATTTGCGCATGCCGGGAAGCACTTCCTCGATGGCTTCAATCTGGGTGCGGAATCTGGTCAACTCGGGTGCCCGGCGGTATTCGTCCAGCTTCACCGCGAAGCCGGCGGAGTCCCCTTGCGCACGCAAAATTTGTTGCTCCTTGAAGGCCAGCGATTGTTCGATCATGGTCGCCGCCTCGGCCTTGGCCTCGTTCACCCCCTCCACCGCGAAGATGTGCGCGCGGTTGATCGTGCGCTGTTTGTCTTCCTGCGCGCTGGCCACTTCGCGGAAAGCATCGTGCACTTCGTCGGGCGCGTGCACGTACAGCAAGCGAAAGGCTACGACCTCGATGCCGCTGTGAACCTTCTCCAGGTTTTGCTGGATTGCCTTCGCAACCATTCCTTCGATCTCGCCGCGTTGCGTGGTGTAGAGGGCGTCGATTTGCGTCGTCGCGACCACTGCGCGTAACGCTCCCAGCGTTTCACTTCTGGCGTATGCGGCAGGATCCACCGCCGCGCTCAAGTATGCGATGGGGTCCTTGACGCGAAACTCCAAGGCGCTACGCAGCTTGATGAGATTTCCATCCCCAGTGAGAAAAAAAGATTCGTCTTCGGCGGAAATTTCCTTCTGAAACCAAGTGCCCGTGCCCTTTATGACCTCGGGCGTCGGGTTGTTCCATCCCGCGACGGTGAGCGTGCTCCCCTTGGCGGGGCTTGCGGCCTCGGACGTCCCCAATTCACGAAATCCGGTTTCGATGCGCTGCACCTGAGAAGCACTCACGATATGGTGAGTTTGGATGGGCCACGGAAAACGGTAATGCAAGCCTGGCCCCAGCGCGGGGGAAAGCAGGACGCCGAAGCGCGATTCCACCGCCTGTTCTCCAGGTCCGGCAATATAAAGGCCGCTCATGAGGTACATCAAACCAGCGGCCGTGAGAGTTACGCGCCTGGCCAGCCGGCCGCGGATAAAAATTAGCGAAATACGCAAGAATTCCCGCCCCAACCAAGTCCATTCCTGGGGCACGCGAGCGCGGCGCATGCTCAGCAAGAGAAGCGCGATCAACGACACCGCACCTGCGATCTTCAGAGGCTCGGGAAGAATTTCGGTCGTCCTGCCGAAACTCGCGGCGGGGTCGATCTGCCAGGTGCGATAGATCCAATTCAATGCGAATCCGGCCGCAAGCGTTACGATAACGATTGCCCCAAGGTAAATGGACAAAATGCGAGCGCCCAGGAATTTGGCCAGCACCACCAGGCTGCCGATGTTGGTAGCGGGCCCCGCAAGCAGAAAAACGAGCGCGGCGCCTGGGTTCAGCCCCTTGAGCACCAGGGCGGCCGCGAGCGGCGTGGAGGCCGATGCGCAGATGTAGATGGGGATGCCGATCATCAACATCACCAGCATCGAGGTGAATTCGTTGGCGAGGTACTGATCGAGAAAGGCCGTGGGCAGCGCAACGGCGATCAGGCCCGAGAGCACGAAGCCCAATACCAGCCAATAGCTGGTTTCATCCAGCAGATCACGGAATGCGTAATGATTGACTTGCCCGATCCCGCGCCATATTCGAGTCGCGTAATTGGAGGGGCCGTGCGCATCATGCATGTGTTCGCCGTGATCGCGGGCATGATCATGCCCGGAGTGTTGCTCTGGCCCGCCCTGCCCAAGGGCGGGCGGCACCGGCCCGGCAGGTTGTGCACTGACCGCGGGGATTCCAAGGAAATTCGTGGCAATGCCCGCGGCTACGGCCGTGACTACCGCGGCTAGAGGGCGAAATACCGTAATGATGGGATCCATCAGCGCGTAGGTGATGGATATGGAGTCCACGCCCGTCTCTGGCGTCGCGATCAGGAACGATACAGTTGCGCCTGGCGTGGCGCCTTGCTTGCGCAGGCTGAGCGCGGTGGGCAGCACGCCGCAGGAACATAGGGGCAAGGGCGCACCGATGCTAGATGCCCATAGCACTGACTTGATCTTGCCGGCACCCAGCAAGCGCGACAGCAGCTTCTGAGGAACAAAGACGACCAGCACTCCCGCGAGAAGAAACCCGAGCAATAGAAATAGAGACGCCTCTTTCAAGATGTCCCAGATCGCGCGCACCAATTCCAGCAGGAATGCGGTCATGATTGAATCACCGGATACCGGCGTAACCACCGGTATCCGGTAAAGGAAAACTCAAACGAACGTACCATCTACTTAGGCAGGTACTTCTTATCCAGCACGCAAGCCACGGAGTATTGCGGATCGACCACGTTCGCGACTTCGATAGAGGCAACCTGCCCTAAGAGTTGCAGCGCCTCGTACTTCTCGTACCCGTAGTCCTCCACCAGCCAATTCACCATATCCGCGCAGGCAGTGCGAAGCGCGTCGATCAGCGGGCGCGTGCTGCCGATGGTCATGATGACCTTATCGTTGATCAAGCGCGGCCAGTTGATCTTCTTGCCCTTGATCAAGTTCACGGTGAATTCCACGTTGAAAGAGGTTTCGATGGCCGCACCGTCTATCTCGCCGTCGCCTTGGGCAGCATGTCCGTCGCCCAGCATGAACAACGCACCCTTCTCGAAGACCGGGAAGTGCATGGTCACGCCTTGCACCACTTCGTTGAAGTCCATGTTGGCGCCATGCGGGCCGGGAACCAAGCTGCTGATGCACTCTTTTCCAGGAGGGGCCGTTCCGATGGTGCCGAAGAAGGGCCGCAGCGGAACTTCTATTTTGCCAATCTTGCTATTGGGCAAATTCAACGTGCCCGTCATGCGGCTCTTGTCCAAGCGCCACACGAAGAGGCGGTCGGGTGCGGGCGGCGTAATCATCTGCGTCTTGTATTCGGGCGCCAGCAAGCCGAAATATGGAATCGAGGCACCCCAACCCCAGTCCCGGTTGAGTTCTATTTTGTCGATGTGCACCACCAGGGTATCTCCCGGTTCCGCACCCTCGATGTAGAACGGACCCGTCTGCGGATTGACGCGTGACAAATCCAGCCTCGCCATGACGGTTTTGTCCGAGGGCGAGAGCACGTCTCCAGACGCATCCATGGTGCTGGTGATCACGGTATCGCCGGGTTTGATGCGTAGCGCTGGCGGATGCGCGTAACAGTAGGTGTACCGGACGTTGTCGCCTGGGCTGTAGCGATGATCGGCGGCATAGCTGCCCGTCAAGGCAAAAGCACCGGAAAGCGCCGCGAGTAAAACAGGTAATTTGCATTTCTGGTTATACATAGGAATCTCCCAATTCAGTAGGGTTGGACCACACGTGAATGCCAGGTACCGCGAGCGGGTTATCTCATGGCGCCCTCCTTTGCCCGAGCCTGCCGGCGGGCGCCCCCGCCGAAATATCCGCTTTGCGTGAGCAAGCCGAATAGTTCCGAATCCAGAGGTAACACAAGAGTCGTGCTCTTGGGTAACAGCGTGCGCGAGGCTTCCATGGTGCGCATGAACCGGTAGAACTCGGGACTTTGCGCCAGCGTTTGCGCGTAGATACGCGCGGCCTGCGCTTCGCCCTCGCCGCGGTGTTGTTGGGCAAGTTTGAGAGACTCGGAGAGAATCCGCGTTTTCTCGCGGTCGGCGGCGGCGCGCACTTTTGAACCTTCCTCTTCGCCCTCGGAGCGGTAGCGCATGCTGAGCCGCCCGCGCTCGGACGCCATGCGGGCATAGACCCGCGCGCGATTCTGCTTGGGAAAATCGAAGCTCTGCAACTGCACACCGGCGATTTCGATGCCATAGTCTCGCAAGGCGGCCGTTCGGCACTTGTCCGTGACTTCGGAAAGTATGGCTTCGGCGCGATAAACGCCGGAATCGGCCGATACGAACGAGGCAAGCGCATTGCGCCCGATGGCAGCTCCTAGTTCCGCGAACAAGATGTCCGCGAGGCGCGACTGCGCCCCAGCCAGGTCAAAAACCGTTTCGAAGAATTTCTGGGGCTCGGCGATACGCCACGTAATCGTTCCCGCCGCGACGACGGCGGTCTTCTCGATGGTGAGAAACTCGCTGGAGGCCGGGGTAAAGGCATCCAAGCGGTTATCGAAGAACCGCACGCTCTCGTAGGGAAGCTTGAAACCCAATCCTGGGTGCTTCACCACCTGAACGGGTTTTCCGAAGGCCGTCACGACAGCGTATTGCGCGCTGTCCACGACGAAAAGGCAGGCGCGCACCGCGAGCGCCGCCAGGACCGCGAATGCGATCCAAACACTTGCTCTCCTTAAGTGGCGGCGGTTGTGGTCGCCGGCCGTACCCTCGATCCCCTCCATCTCCTCTCTCCACTGATAGACCCGAGTGGCCGTCTTCTGGCGGGCTTATTTGTTTCGCATACTCCGCGCTGGCATTTGAGTACGCCTGAAGTCCAAAGTCAAGCCTGGAGCTAAGCGCGCTATGCTGAGGCATACTTCGTGGACTATATGACCGCTGGAGGAGAGTTGAAATGGAAAACACCACCTGGCAACCCAGCATGCGCTACCCCGACCCAGCCATTCAGATCATCGATGAAAGCTTCGCCAAGTACCACGTGAAGCTCGCGGCCGTGGAGCGCATCGCCCATGGATTTCGCTGGGCGGAAGGCCCGGCGTGGTTTGGCGACGGGCGCTACTTGTTGTGGAGCGACATCCCCAACAACCGCATCATGAAGTGGGAGGAGGAGACGGGCGCCGTCAGCGTGTACCGCAAGCCGTCCGCTTACGCCAACGGCAATACGCGCGACCGCCAGGGGCGGCTGGTCACCTGCGAGCATGGCGGGCGCCGCGTCATCCGCACGGAGTACGACGGCAGCACGAGCGTGATCGCCGATCGTTATCAGGGCAAGCGGCTGAACTCGCCCAATGACGTAGTGGTGAAATCCGATGGCTCCATCTGGTTCACGGACCCGCCCTTTGGGTTGCTGAGTTACTACGAGGGCTATCGCGCCGAGCAGGAACTGCCCATGAATGTCTATCGCGTGGACGGCGCGAGCGGCGCGATGAGCGTCGTGGAAAGCGAGGTGAACCGCCCCAACGGACTATGCTTCTCGCCTGATGAATCCCTACTCTATCTGGTGGAATCGGGCAGCACGCCGCGCAACGTTTACGTCTACGACGTGGTGGATGGCGGCAAACGCCTCGCCAACCGCCGCAAGTACACCGACGTTGGAGCGGGCTCGCCGGACGGCATGCGTTGCGATACCGACGGCAATCTCTGGATGGGCTGGGGCATGGGCAGCGCGGCCCTCGACGGAATCTGCATCTTCAACCCCGCCGGCAAACTCATCGGCCGCATCAACCTGCCCGAGCGCTGCGCCAACCTATGCTTCGGCGGCCTTCACCGCAACCGCCTGTTCATGGCCGCGAGCCAAAGCGTGTATGCGCTCTACGTCAACACGCAAGGTGCGGCGGGGGGGTGAACCCAAGAAAGTCTCACCACAGAGACACAGAGGCACAGAGAGGAAACCGATAAATTAATGAGATAACACCGCGATCAGGCTCACCTTGCGAACGCATGAGCAACTGGTATTGACGAAATTGTTTTTCTCTGCGCCTCTTTAGTTCAATGGCATTTTTTATTTAACGAGATCCCGGTACGCGTGCCAGGTGGCATGGCCAATCCAAGGCAAGATGACAATCAATCCGAGGAGGAAGGTCGCGAATCCGATGGCCGTTAGTGCCGCGATGAGCGCGGCCCACACCAGCATGGCGCCAGGATTGAGCACCACGGCCTTCGCGCTAGCCAGAATCGCGGTGCCGGTCGCGGTGCCGCGGTGAAAGATCATGGGCGCGGATATCACGGAGATCACGAATGCCGCCATCGCGAATATGGCGCCAGTACCAAAATAGGCCAGCACGAAATCGGCATTGCGCGCATCGAATACGGTGTTAAGCGCGCTGTGCGTGATGGCGAGCGGAGAACCGTCCAATACGGCATGGAACAGCGTGCGCGAAACGCCCGCCCAAGCCAGCGCGAGCGCGGCGAGTATCACGCCCAACCACGCGAGCGACTTGGCGCCCTTCATGGCGGCGTCGAGCGAGGCATCGAAAGTAGTAGCTTCACGTGCCCGGCGGCGCCGGGAAAGTTCGTAGAATGCCGCCCCTACCACGGGACCCACCAGCAAGAAGCCGGAGATGGCGGCGGCCAGCAGATCCGCGTCGGTACTGGTCAGCAGCAAGATTACCCAGCCAAAGGTGGCAAGAAGCAGCCCGTGACCAAGACTCGCGCCGGGATGGTGGCGCAAATCTTCCCATCCAAGCTTTAGCCAGTGGAAGGGGCGTAGAGTGCCAGTGTGATGAATATGAGGAAGCGATACCGAATGATTCGCGCCGATGGCGGATTGATTCATGATGGATCTCCTTACCGGGGAATTGACAAAGCGTTCGGGTGTCCGAACGCTACGGTTCCTCTCGTGGGAAGACCAGCATACGCTTTTTCTCTACTGTCCGCATAAGCCGCTCGATAAACTTACCACCACTGGAAAATGAAAATTAGATCCGCGCTTCTATTCGCGCTCTGTTCCACTTTCGTTAGCGCGGCACCTCCCTATGAGCGCCCGGCGGGAGTCGCCGAGGATAAGGAACCGCTTATCGTGGCGGGCTACCGGGCGTTGTTCACTTGCTCCGCGCACTTCATCGCGGGCCGTCCGCTTGACGATATCGAACGCGTGGAACTGGTGGACGTGGCAAGTCTCGGATACCCGGACCCCGTGATCGATGAAGCGCGCAAGCGGGTAAGCGCCAGCGATATTTCCGGTGACATCGTTCGCACCGCGGCGTTTCGCGAACCCAATGCTTTTTAAATCCATTTCAAATTGTTTTCATTTTATAATAATCTGGACAGTGACAAGTTCTCGCCCCTTGTCAGTTCTTTTCCTTGGCGATGCGGAGATTCGATAGTTCTGTAGCCAGATCGATCCAGCGATCC
>SHXO01000062.1 GCA_009693245.1 Betaproteobacteria bacterium
GGCGAATATGTAAAGAGCGCGGACGATTGGGAAGGCGAGATCATCGGTAAGCCCGTTCCTGGCAGTAAATTTTCATAGTTGAAAATCGGCATGCAGATGACTCAGGTGCTGACACTCCTGGGCCAGCCCACCGCGAACGGCTCGCATATGACCGGGAAGGCCTTCATTCCCTTCTACTATGGCAGTGACCGCCACCGCGTCGAGTTTGTCTACAAGGGCCAGGGCCGGTTGCTCTTCGCGGGTGGATCGATCGGTGACTTTACCAGCGGCAATTTGATCTGGATCATTCACTCGAAGCACGAAACCGGAGTGATGTAAGGATATTTCCAGCCTTACCGGGAGGGCGTTCGGGCAGGCCCCGATGCCCTCTCAGTAAACCTCGAACCTCACCGTCCCCTCGCCTGGGGCCGAGGGTTCTCCAAAGCTCATCTCTCCTGGCCGGGTGAGGGCGAGTTCTTCCCGCGATACCCGGACTTCTTCCTCGCCATGAAAACGCACGAAGGTGCCGTTGGAACTGTGGTCTGCCAGGTAGAACTTATCCTTGCGAAATTCCACGCGTGCGTGCCCGCGGGACGCGCGCGTGACGGCCACCACGACTTCGGAGGCGCGGTCGCGTCCGACGCGCAAAGTGGGTGATTGAGCGTTCACCGTGTACACCTTATCTTCATGTACCAATTCCAAGGTGGTGAGCGGGTTTTGTGTGGCGGGCGGAAGCTTTTCCAGTATGGTGGTTTGCTCGCCCCATTGCCACATCACTTCGAATACCTCCACCGCGGACTGGCGGCCTTTCACGGAGATAACTTCAAGGCGGCGCGTTCCCACCCTGAGGAATTCCGGTAGTTCTCCGATCGCCTGGCTGGTAGTCAGGATCTGGCCGGGCCGGCACAGCCTCACGACGCGGGCGGCGACGTTGACGGTGTCGCCGAAGACATCGCTGTTGGCGCGTAATACATCGCCGTGGTGAAACCCCACGCGCAGTTGCAAGGGCGAGTCCGAACTCTCCGCCAGCCTCGTCACGGTCGATTGCATTTCGGCGCTCGCGCGCAGCGCGGCTTGGGATTCGGCGAACAGGCACATGATTTCATCGCCAATGGATTTGATGACCTCGCCGCCGAATTGCCGGGCGACGTAACCGATTTCTTCCAGGCATTGGGCGATCATGAAGAGCGCGGCCTGGTCCCCCAGGGTTTCGTACAAACGCGAACTGCCCGCGACATCGGCGAACAATATGGCCGCGCGCGCTTCGGAGACGCTGCCGTCGCTGGGGGTGGGTGCTTCGGTGGAAGGTTCTTGCATGAGAGACCTCAGCTACGCTGGCGAATGGCCAAGACGGCCTGGTTGCGAGGGGCTTTGAGCAAACTCAGATCGGCTTGCCGGATGCGTAGCGCGATGGCGCTGTCGCTGTCGCCGTAGAACAGCCCAACAGGATGCGGGCCCACCCGCACGGGAAACAGCACGAAGGACTGCGCGCCAGGAAGCATGGTCCGGTACCAGCCCGGGATGTGTTGCCGTATGCGCTCCGCGTTCACGTCATCGATGAGGACATCGATGCCTTGGGAGAGGGCGGCGTTGAAGACGTCCTTGGTGGCGGTGAGCGGAACGTGGAATCCGCTTTTTAGAAGCTGCTCGACTCCCTCCCCAAAGCCATAGCGGCCGTGCAAGCGGTTGGCGCTGGAATCGCGCACGCACAGAACCATGCGCGTGAATCCGATGGCGCGGTACATGGTCTCGAGGATCATGCGCAGCACGTTATTCAATTCGAACTTTCCTTCGAGGTAATTATTGACGTCCTGAATTCCCGCATTCAGGATGTCCCTGCGGGCCGCGCCCGATAACGAGGCCGAGGCCGGCGCGCCCAAGGTGGTGGCGGAGATTGCCTTCAAGGTCGCGGACGCGTCCTTGCCTTCCTCCCCATGTTGCTGGCCGCCAATGACGCTCTTGAGCGCGGAGTAGAAGGGGCTGTTGGCGGGCCGCAAGGTGAGTAAGGACGTATCGGCGTTGAGTGCCTCGTAGGCATCCTTGATGAGCTTCGGCACTTCGTCTTTCGACAGATTAAGCGCGTCACAGAATCGCTCCGCCATGTTCTCGAGGGCGGCGTCGCGTTTTTGCGGGTTGCTGTTTTGAATGGCCGCGCACAGCTCCGCGCACGCATCGGCGATCACCCTCAGGAATTGGTCATCCGTCTCGGGTTTGGAAGGTTTTCCATCGGGCAAACGGCGCAGGCTCTCCACGAGCCGCTCCGGAAAATGCCAGTGTTTGGCGACGCCCACGGCGAGATCATCGTATGTCACGCCGAGCACCTCGCGCGCCGCGCGCATATCGCTGTAGCCCTTGGCGAGCGAGAGTTTTTGAATTTCCACGTACTCGTCGTGGAAGTAGAAAGCGGTGAGCAATTTCCCCAGCGAGTGCAGCAAGGAGGAGATGAAAGCTTCCTCCGTGTCCTTCATTTGCGCATGCTGTGCCAGCAAGCGGCCCAGCATTCCGCAGAAATAACTCGCCAGAATCTCATCGCGCAGGTGGGCGGCTTGGGCTTTGTTCTGCAAATGCTCGAAGAGCATCAACGTGAGAGTGACCTTGCGCGTGTTGTCGTAGCCCAGCACCATGACGGCGCGGGAAACGGTGCTGATGTTGGCACCGAATTGCCGGTAGTAGACGGTGTTCACCAGCTTGAGCAGCTTGTTGGTCAGGGCGAAATCCTTGAGGATGGTGCTGGCGAGTTCCGTCAAGTTATCGGAGGTCGAAATGGCTGCCCGGTTGATGGCCCCGATGGTGGAGGTGAGCGCGGGGAAGTCGCTGCGGTGGCGCATGCGGCGCAACAGAAAATCCAGCGTGCCTTGCTGGCCGTCTGAGGGCGCGGCCGCATCGGGCGTTTCCTCCGGGTTGAGATAGAGATAAAGCGCGTTTTCCATCTCCGTTGCCGATGCGAACCGGTCTTCCGGGATTTTTGCCAGGGAACGCAGTACCAAGTCGTCCACCCGTTCGTCCACCACCGGGTTGACTTCCGAGGGTGGTACGAACTCCTCGTGCACCATGCGGTGCAAGGTCTCGAATACGTTCTTTCCGAGGATGGCGGGCTTGCCGCATAACATCTCGTAGAGCACCATGCCCACGGAGAATAAGTCGGAGCGGGTAGTGTAGATTTTCCGGTCGATGTACTCCGGAGCCATGTAGGCGGGCGTGCCGGCAAAGGCTTCGTCGTCGTCCAGCTCTTGCGATACCAACTGCGCGACGCCAAAATCCATGATGCGGATGACCTCGCCCTGGATCATCAGATTGGCGGGCTTCAGATCCCGGTGAACGATGCCTTTCTGGTGCGCATAGCCCACGCCCCTCAAGATCTGGATGGTGATATCCACCGCCCGCGCCGGGGGCAGGGGGCCAGCATCGCGGATTTGCGCTTGCAGTGTTCGCCCCTCCACATACTCGAATACCAGGTAGGGCACGCCTTGTTCTTCGCCGGCGTCGAACAACGGGACGATGTTCGGATGGGCGAGCTGGCTCACGATCATGGATTCTTCCAAGAGCGCTTGCATTTGTCCCGTGCGCTCCTGGTTGGTCCGACCGGACACCTGTAGGGTTTTGATTGCGACTCGCCGCTTTAGGCGCGTATCCTCCGCGAGAAACACTTCCCCCTGCGCGCCTTTGCCGAGGGTTTTAAGGATACGAAAACGCCCTATGCTGGTCGCTGAGGCCATTGTCAGCATGGCTTCCTTATCGGCAGGCGAGGCTCTCGCCTTGATGCTAGGCGGCGAGTTCGCGTGCACTTCCAGGGCGTGGCGGTGGATAGCCGTGTGTCATAATCAACCCGTTGAAAAACTTAAGGTAAATGTGAATGGAAGAGAATAAACGCAAGGCCCTTCAGGCGGCTCTCTCGCAAATCGAAAAGCAATTCGGCAAGGGATCCATCATGCGGCTGGGCGCGGGCGACATCAACAAGGACATCCAGGTCGTTTCCACGGGCTCCTTGGGGTTGGATATCGCCTTGGGCGTGGGCGGATTGCCCAGGGGCCGGGTGGTGGAAATATACGGTCCGGAATCCTCCGGCAAGACCACGCTGACCTTGTCCGTGATCGCCCAGATGCAAAAGGCAGGGGGAACGGCGGCCTTCATCGACGCCGAGCACGCCCTGGATCCCCAATATGCCCAAAAACTCGGGGTGAGTGTCGATGAATTGCTTATTTCCCAGCCCGACAACGGCGAACAGGCGCTGGAAATCGCCGACATGCTCGTGCGTTCGGGCTCCGTGGACGTGGTGGTGGTGGATTCCGTGGCGGCCCTCACCCCGCGGGCGGAGATCGAAGGTGAAATGGGCGAGCCGCAGATGGGCCTGCAGGCGCGCTTGATGTCCCAAGCGCTGCGCAAGCTCACCGCCAACATCAAGCGCTCAAACACCCTGGTCATCTTCATCAACCAGATACGCATGAAGATCGGCGTGATGTTTGGCAATCCCGAGACCACCACTGGCGGTAACGCACTCAAGTTCTACGCCTCGGTGCGCCTGGATATTCGCCGCGTCGGTTCCATCAAGAAGGGCGACGAGGTCATCGGCTCCGAAACCCGGGTCAAGGTAGTGAAGAACAAAGTGGCGCCGCCATTCAAGCAGGCCGATTTCGATATCCTGTACGGCGGGGGCATATCCTGGGAAGGCGAAGTCATAGACTTGGGCGTGCTGCACAAAGTGGTGGAAAAATCCGGCGCTTGGTATAGCTACGGAGCGGACCGCATCGGCCAAGGCAAGGACAACGCTCGCGAGTTCTTGAAGGAGCATAAGGACATGGCCCTGGAAATCGAGGCCAAGATTCGCGCCGCCGCGGGAGTTTCCGGAGGTGGTGAAGCGCTGACCGCGGGCGCGGGGGAGGAGTAAATAAGCCTCAGGGCGCGGGTTCTGCGAATGCTGGCGCGGCGCGAATACTTTCGCGCGGAAATAGAACATAAGCTCCAGCAGACAGCCGGCGCCAGTCCAGAGGAATTGCGAGCGCTGCTCGACGAGTTCGAGGGCCAGGGCTGGTTGTCCGAGGGGCGCGCGGCGGAAGCGCTCATCACGGCGAAGAAAACGCGCTTCGGTGCCTCGCGTATCGCCGCGCTCCTGAAGGAAAATGGTGCTGGCGAGGATACCTTGGCGCGCTGCTCCGCCGAACTTCAAGGAAACGAGTTGGAGCGCGCGCGGGTGGTGTGGCGAAAACGGTTTCGCACCTTGCCGGCAAGCGTGGAAGAGCGCGCCAAGCAGAGCCGCTTTCTGGCGGGCCGGGGATTTAGCGGGGCCGTGATCGCGCGGGTGCTCCGGCAGGATAATGAACGAAACGATGAATTAGGCGAAACGTGATGGGCGCGGTGATGAACAGCAGTGAAATTCGAGAGCGGTTCCTGAAGTATTTCGAAGGCAAGGGTCACACCATCGTGGCGTCCAGCCCCTTGGTGCCGGGCAACGATCCAACCCTGCTTTTCACCAACGCCGGCATGGTGCAGTTCAAGGATGTGTTCCTGGGCCAGGACAAGCGCCCCTATGTACGCGCGACCACGTCGCAGCGCTGCTTGCGCGCCGGAGGCAAGCACAATGATTTGGAGAACGTGGGTTACACCGCGCGCCATCACACATTCTTCGAGATGCTGGGCAATTTCAGCTTTGGCGATTATTTCAAGCGCGATGCCATCCGCTACGCGTGGGAACTGGTGACGCAAGTCTACGGCTTGCCGAAGGAAAAACTCTGGACCACGGTCTACGCCGACGACGACGAAGCCTACAGCATCTGGACCCAGGACATCGGCGTGCCGAAGGAGCGCTGCGTGCGCATCGGCGACAAGGTAGGAAAGAAATTCGAGAGCGATAACTTCTGGGCCATGGGCGACACCGGGCCCTGCGGTCCGTGCTCGGAAATTTTCTACGATCATGGGCCGGAAGTGCCGGGCGGGCCGCCGGGATCCCCGGATGCCGATGGCGACCGTTACATCGAGATCTGGAACCTGGTGTTCATGCAGTTCAACCGCGATGAGAGCGGCACCATGCATCCCTTACCCAAGCCTTCGGTGGATACCGGCATGGGATTGGAACGCCTGGCCGCTGTGCTCCAGCACGTGCACAGCAATTACCAGATCGATCTTTTCCAAAATCTGGTCAAGGCGGCGGCCCGCGAAACTGGCGCCAAGGATTTGACTTCGCCGTCGCTTAACGTCATCGCCGATCATATCCGTGCTTGTTCGTTCCTGATATGCGATGGCGTGATTCCAGGTAATGAAGGGCGCAGTTATGTTCTGCGCCGCATCGCACGGCGCGCCATGCGGCACGGTTACAAGCTCGGCTGCAAACGACCTTTCTTCTTCAAGCTCGTGGCTGATTTGGCGCGAGAAATGGGAGCCGCCTATCCGGAGCTGGTGAAGCACCAGGCGCGCATCACCGCCACCTTGAAGCAGGAAGAAGAGCGCTTCGCCGAGACATTGGAAACCGGGATGGGAATACTGGACGCCGCCTTGAGTAAGAATGCGAAACGGCTGGATGGCGAGACGGCGTTCAAACTCTACGACACGTTCGGCTTTCCCATCGACCTCACGGCCGATATCGGACGCGAGCGCGGATTTGAAACCGACATGGACGGGTTCAACGCGGCCATGAGCGCGCAACAAGTGCGCTCGCGCGCCGCCAGCAAGTTTTCCATGAAGGGCACGGTGGAATACCAAGGCGCGGCGACACGCTTCAAGGGCTATGAATCATTGTCCCATCCGGGAAAAGTTCTCGCGCTCTATCGCGATGGCGGCGCGGTTCAGACGCTTAACGCTGGAGACAGCGGCATCGTGGTGCTGGATTCGACACCCTTTTACGCGGAATCCGGCGGCCAGGTGGGCGATCGCGGCGTGCTCAAGACCGCCCTCGCGGTCTTTGAAGTGGCCGATACGCAGAAAATTCAGGCGGAAGTTTTCGGCCATCACGGCACGCTGGCCTCGGGCACGCTCAAGGTGGGCGACTCCGTTGACGCTGTGGTGAATGAAGAACTGCGCGCGTGCACGATGCGCCATCATTCCGTGACGCACTTGATGCACAAGGCCTTGCGCCAAGTGCTGGGTTCCCACGTCCAGCAGAAGGGTTCTCTGGTGGATGAGGACAAGACGCGCTTCGACTTCAGCCACAACTCGCCCATGACGTCGAAGGAAATCCGGGAGGTCGAGGAGTTGGTGAACGCGGAGATCCTGCGCAACGCCGCGACCCAGGCGCGCGTCATGAATTTCGACGATGCGGTGAAGCACGGCGCCATGGCCTTGTTCGGCGAGAAATATGGCGATGAAGTGCGCGTGCTGGACATCGGGACTTCCCGCGAGCTGTGCGGTGGTACCCATGTGGCGCGCACCGGCGACATCGGTTTCTTCAAGATCGTGTCCGAAGGCGGTATCGCCGCCGGGATACGCCGGGTGGAGGCGGTCGCCGGTTCCGTGGCCTTGAATTACGTTCAGACCATGGATGCGAGATTGGCTGGCGCCGCGGCGCTACTCAAAGCGCAACCCCAGGAGATCGACGTGAGAATCGATCAAGTGCTAGCTCAAGTGAAGTCTCTGGAAAAAGAACTGGAGCGCTTCAAATCGAAACTCGCCTCCTCTCAAGGCGACGATCTCGCGGATGAGGCGGTCGCCATCGGCCCGGCTCGCGTGCTGGCCGCTCGCATGGAGGGCGCCGATGCGAAGGCGCTGCGCGAAACCCTGGATAAGCTCAAGGACAAACTGAAGAGCGCCGTCGTCGTCCTGTCCTCCTCCGTGGACGGAAAAGTATCGCTCATCGCCGGTGTCACCAGCGACCTCACCGCCAAGGTGAAGGCAGGCGAACTGGTGAACTTCGTCGCCCAACAAGTCGGCGGCAAAGGCGGCGGCCGCCCCGACATGGCGCAGGCCGGCGGCACCGATCCAACGAAATTACCGCAAGCGCTGGCGAGCGTGGAGGGGTGGGTGAGGGAGAGGATTGGGTGAGGGGGCGTTTCAGGTGAATTTCCTGAACTTGTAGGGGAATCATTGGTCAAGTCTTCCGTTCGTGGTGAGCCTGTCGAACCATGAACGGAAGACCTCGTGATACCGGCGCATTGCCAGGATCGTCCTTCGATCGTTCGAAAGGCTCACGATCAGGGCGAACGTGATTAATCGGTGTTTTCTTGGTTCTCGGTGGCCGCGGCAATCGAAGACAGCGAGTGTCGTGGAAATCTTTGATATCCTGCGACCATGAAAACTGGCGACATGCTCCGAATGCTGCAAGAAGATGGTTGGTACCTAGTGGCCACCCGGGGAAGTCACCGGCAGTTCAAACATAATTCGAAGAAAGGCCGCGTTACCGTTCCAGGAAAACCCAGCGATGACCTCGCTCCAGGGACGCTGAATAGCATCTTGAAACAAGCTGGACTGAAGAGGTGAGATTTCCATGCGCTATGCCATTGTGATCGAGAAATCAGAATTCAATTACTCGGCTTACGTCCCCGATTTGCCGGGGTGCGTAGCTACTGGTTTGACGGCGGAAGAAGCGGAATCCCAGATTCGAGAGGCTATCGAATTTCACATCGATGGTCTTCGGGAAGATGGCCTACCCATTCCTCAAGCATCGAGCCGGGTTGAATACGTGGAGGTCGTGGCGTAGAGGACCGCTAGCTCAGACCATTCGGAGACACTCAACTAGGCTATCGCCGGTATCCTTGAAGCCATCCGCGAACTCATGGCTCCGCTCTAGAAGAACATCTGCCCCATCGAGTTCATCCACGGTAAAGAGAAGTGAGCCGCTAAAAAAGACAACGCCCGCGCGATGCGGGCGCGAGGGAGATCTTTCAGTTTAATCGCAAGATTCGAAGCCAGACCCTTTCCCCAAAACACAGCATCTCTCGAAGATGTACGACGCGGCGCATCCGCGAGCTAAGAAGGAGTGAGGGGATTGGGGTGAGGAGTGAGGAGTGAGGAGTGAGGAGTAAAACCTAACGGTTGGCTGCGTTACCGCCTAACTCCGATTGTGCTTGTATGGTCTTTTCCTGCCAAAACTTCATGTCCATGTCTTTGAACATGCGCGCGGCGGTGGAGAGGTGATCGTGCCGCCCTGGTATGGATCCGCAGGACAGCAGTCCCATCTCCAGCATGCACCGGGCTTCGAGCGGGCGCATTTCCAGCTCCCGCGCGAGGCGCAGGCTTTCGCGCAAAGCCTCTTGCGCATCCGTTGGCGCGTGCGCTGCGAGGACCATTCCCTCGGTGTAATGGACCCATGCCTCATGGCCCATCTCATCGGAATTCCGGGCGATCATTACGGCTTGGTGTGCGCTTTCGATGGCTTGCTCCGTTCTTCCTTCCCGTGCATAGACTCTCGCCAAGAGCGCATGCATGACAGGTTGCCAGACTGTGTCGCCTTGCAACGTGCTGGCCCGCAAGACCTCTTCCAGAAATGTGGGGATCTGTTCAGTGCGTCCAGTTAGCTCGTAAATGAATGATCGCGTAGCGGCTTCAACGGCAGACAGCATAATAGTGTCCGACCTTACTAAGAATTGCTGGAGTAGGCCGGCAAGGCGCGAGAATCCTCGGGATCCCGGTCGGCTAGCAGTTCCATGGACCCCTTGAGATCGGCGAACAAAACCGTGACTTGTTTGCGCTCGCCCTCTACCTCGGATCTGGATTCAAGAATGCGCCGCGCCAAATGCCCAGGGGTATAACTCTTCGGCGAAGCGAATTTGTGTTCCGGGCTCGCCGCCGCGAGCGCGCCGCCGCATTGCCCGCAAAACTTCTCCCCGGCCACGGCGCGTGCTCCGCAAGACGGGCACGGCGCGGGCAGCGATGCTCCGCACTGGCCGCAAAATTTGTGGCCGGCAGGATTGTCGTACTCGCAACGAGCGCATTGCATGATTACGAACTCCTTTTCACCGGAAAATTCAGGGGAGCGCGAAGAACGAGGAGATAATACTTGAAAGACCTGATTCCCTGGAGGCCGTACGCAGGGTACCGGAAAAATTTGCCATCAAGCCTCTTCCCGGCGGTTACTCGAAATTGCTCTACTCTTTTAGGGGCGCTGGCTTATCGATGCTCACCTTGAACGGAACGCCTCGTGGCGCTGGCGCGCCGCGGTTCTGATCATTAGCGCGCACTCGAAGCGCCATGGGTGACGTGGATTTTCCCAGTCATGGACTTAACTATCTTGCGATCACGCAATGATTGCCAGGGCAATCGGTGGAATGCTTGTTTGTCCAGGGCCGTGAGTTGCTCGCCCAACTGGCAGAGCAGTGCGCGCATCGTCCCCAGTAATTGGTTCTCGTCATCTTCCATGATGCCAAGTCAAACACTTGTGCGCTGGGGTGAAGACTCCCCCTTCTGAACCGCCGAGTAATGCAGGAGCGATGGGGGATGTAGTTCCGGCCGCTTCGCTTAACGTTCGCGTTGCTCACGTTAGCCTTCACTGAAACTTCGTTTTCGCCGAGGACTGTTCGACGGCCGCGCGCTTCTTGCGCGGACTAGTTCCGCAGGCGCCCATCGCTTCTAGTAACGCAGGGCACCCAGCAAAGGGCGGTTCAGTAGGGGCGGCCTTTTTTCGCTTACCTTTTTTGGCCGCGCAAAAAAGGTGAGTAGCAGCCGGGCTACCCCCGGCCAACTGACCCGAACACTTCACTGACAGCTTCTTAGCCGCCGCCGTACGCAATGTTGAGGGGGCGGCTCTTGATTAAAGAACCCACGCCGCGATGACGAGCCCCTACACCACCCCCCTAAATCATCCCCTCCAACACCTCGCACTAGGCGCGTGCAAGATTGTTTAGATCATACCATCCACCGCCAAAGGCCATGAGCCGTCCCGGCGCGTCCTCTTCGCTCAACGCCACCAACCGCTGGGCAACATGCCGGTGCGCGGCTTCCGATAATCGCAACCCTCCCAGCGGGTCGCCCGCTAGACCATCCGCCCCGCACTGCAGAATGTAGAACTCCGGGCGTTGCTTGCGTGGAAAAGCCTCTCCCATTTCCCATGCCCGAAGGAATTCCCGGTTGCCTGACCCAGGTGCGAGCGGTAGTAGTGGTTGCACGCCTGGCGCCGAGAGGCCCCGGGAGCCGGCGCTTTTTATCTCGCGCTGTTACACTAAACCTCATGTCTTCTCGCCAACCCGTACCGTCCGCCGGTCCTCAGTGGGAAGACATTCCTTACGATCTTCTGGATCATTGCAGCGATTTGATCCAGAGCGTATCAGCGGAAGGCAACTTTCTTTACGTGAATCGCGCGTGGCTTGAGACCTTGGGATACGCAGCGAGCTAAGTTCCTGGGTTGAACGTATTCGGCGTGATCCATCCGGACTTCCGCGTGCACTGCACCGAAATTATTGGGCGGCTCATGTCTGGCGAGGACGTGGGCCTATTCGATGTAGTGTTTCAAGCCAGGAGCGGGCGCGCTATTCATCTCGAAGGCAATCTCAATTGCCGCCGAAGTGCTGGCTCGGTGGTCGCGACGCGGGGGATATTCCGCGATGTGACGCAGCGCCGGTTGGACGAGAAATCCTCGGGGAAGCGCGATGCCATGCTGCATGCGCTGAGAGATAACTTGCCCGGTGGCGCGGTGTACCAGATGACGCGCACGGCATCCGGGGAATTGCATTGCGATTACCTTAGCGGAGGCATCGTGGCGTTATGCGGGCTCACGGCAAGCGAAGTTCTGGCCGAACCCCGTAAGGTCTTCCAATGTATTCATCCCGAGGATATGCAGCGCTGGAAGGAGGCCGCCAAGCGCTCCTCCGAGCAATTGAGCACCTTCGACGCCGAAGTTCGTTATCGCAATGCGACGGGCGAATTGTGCTGGGTACATTCCGTGGCGCGCCCCACCCGGACAGCGGATGGCGGCACGAGATGGGATGGCCTGATCAGCGACATATCCGAAAGAAGGCGCACCGAGGAGGCGTTACGGCATCAAACGTAGCGGCTGCAAATCGCGCAGCGGGCCGCTAAGATAATTGTATTGGACTGGGACATTGGAAAGGACGAATTGCACTTTAGCGATTCTCCAGAATGGCTCAGGGGGCCGTTGCCCAAGGACACCGGAAAGTATCCTTTGTTCAAGGATCAGGTGCATCCCGAGGACCGTGCAAAATTCTTAGCCATGCTCGATCGTGCGGTCGAATCCGGGCAATGGATCATGGAAGATTACCGCTTAGTCCGCACCGACGGCATCGTGTTGTGGATCCATTCTCATCAAGTCATGATTCCCGGGCCCGATGGCAGAGCCCAGCGCATGATTGTGGCCTTGCGCGATGTGACCGAGGAAAAGGGCACGGAACTGGCTCTTGCGGACAGCGTGCGCCGCTTCAAGGCGCTCACCGCCATGTCCTCCGATTGGTACTGGGAGCAGGATGTGGATTTTCGCTTTACCCAAGTCCACGCGGGGGCCGAACTGGGCGTCGGCATTCCCATCGGAATGACACGTTGGGAGATCGACACTTACGGCGTCAGCGAGAAGGACTGGGAACTGCACAAACAAATTTTGCGCGAGCACAAACCTTTTCGCGATTTCGAGTTTGGGCATCATGGCTTCGACGGCGCGCCGCGCTGGTTCTCCGTGAGCGGCGATCCTAGTTTCGGCAACGATGGCCGCTTCACCGGTTACTTTGGCGTGGGCAAGGATGTCACTCGCCGTAAGCGGGCGGAAACGGTCCATCTCAGCAAGGAATGGAACGCGATGCTGGGCCGGCCCGCCGAGGCAAGCGAATTACCGATTGCGGAGTTACTCAGCTTCGCGCACCCCGAGGATCACGAGCGCATCCAGTATGCGCGCCGCGGCGTGCTCAAGGGGCCGGGCCAGGATTACCGGGTGGAACACCGCGTGCGAATGGCTTGTGGAGGGTGGAAGTGGGTACTGAGTTATGGCACCGTGACGGAGCGCGCACCCGGCGGGCATATTCTGCGCATCACGGGGATCAACGCCGACATCGACGATCTCAAGCAGGTTGAAGCCCAGTTGCGCGAAACGCTGTTGGAGCAAGATGCTTTGCTGAGCAGCTCGCCCGCGGGTATTTTCATTGTGAGCCCAGGGCGCTTGGTCCTGCGTGCCAACGAGGCCATGGAGCGCATGTTCGGTTACGGCCACCTGGAAATGGCAGGCATGCCAACGCGTGATTTATGCGCGAGGGAAGAAGATTGGGCGTGGATTGGAGGCCAAGGCTACGAGCAGGTTACGAGCGGAAAAATGATGCGAGCGGAAATTCAATACTGGCGCAAGGATGGGAGCAAGTTCTGGGGCTTGCTACAAGGCGTACCCATCGACGCCAAGAACCCGGGCGGGGAGATGTTATTCGCGGTGGTGGATATCAGCGACTTTCGGGAAACCCAGGCGGCACTGCGTACCGCGAAAGAGTCGGCGGACTTGGCTAATCGCGCGAAGAGCGAATTCTTGTCTCGCATGAGCCACGAGTTGCGCACACCGCTTAACGCGATCCTGGGCTTCTCCGAACTTTTTTTCGTGGGCGCCAGCGGGCCTTTGACGGACGAACAGAAACAATCCGCGGAGCAGATCCATAAAGCGGGGAGGCATTTGCTGGACATGGTCAACGACGTGCTGGATATATCGAGAATCGAATCGGACCGCATTGAAATGTCCCTGGAGCCGGTCCGAATCGAGGATATTTTTCTGGGCGTGCTGGGCATGACAGAAACCATGGCTCGCCAACATGGCATCTCCATCCGCGTGGACGAGGAGGGGCTCTGCCTTCCTCCAGTCATGGGCGATCCGAAGCGATTTAGGCAGGTGCTGCTCAATCTGCTGACCAATGCGATCAAGTACAACCGCGAGGGTGGTACGGTGACGTTGCGCGCATCGCCGAAAGGAGAAGGGTGGGTGAGAATCGAAGTCGAGGACACGGGCCGTGGAATCGAACCGGGGAAGCTTGCTTCCTTGTTCCAGCCCTTCAACCGGCTCGGCCAGGAGACGAGTGGCATCGACGGTACCGGCATCGGGTTGGCGCTGGCCAAGCGGCTCACGGAGTTGATGGGCGGGCAGACCGGTGTGCGCAGCACACCTGGCTCTGGTAGCGTTTTTTGGGTCGAACTGGCGTGCATGCCCGCAGCTGCCGGGGCCGCGCGTTCCCGCATGTTTTCAAATCCATGAAAGACATGCCCGAGTCCCTAGGGAGGGCCCTGGTATCCAACCCCTCCGTTACCGCTGGGAAAATACTGGTGGTCGATGACCAGCCCGCGAATCTCTTGCTGGCGAAGCGTATTTTGAACGCCGAGGGCTTCCAATACGTCACCACGCTTTCCGATCCTCGCCAAGTGGAAGAGGAATACCGGCGCGAGCGCTTCGACTTAGTCCTGCTGGATTTGAACATGCCGCACCTGGACGGTTTCGAGGTCATGGAGCGTTTGCGCGCGATCGAGCAAGACAACTACCTACCCATCCTCGTGCTCACGGCATTGGACGATTCGGAGACCCGGTTACGGGCGTTGCGCTCTGGTGCCAAGGATTTCTTGAGCAAACCCTTCGACCGCACGGAGCTCATTACTCGCGTGTGCAACATGCTCGAAGTGCGTTTATTGCACGAGCAGGTGCGGGATCAAAACAAAATTCTCGAGGAAAAGGTTCGGGAACGCACACGCGAGCTGCATGAAAGCCGCCTGGACATCGTTCGACGCCTAGGGCGGGCCGTGGAATACCGCGACAACGAAACCGGATTGCACATATTGCGCATGAGCCAGTACGCCGCGATCGTCGCGCGCGCCGCCGGCATGACGGAAAGTTATTGCGAAACCTTGCTCAATGCGGCGCCGATGCACGATATTGGAAAGATCGGCATTCCGGATGCAATACTCACCAAGAAGGGCAGCCTGGACGAACAAGAGTGGGAGATCATGAAGACCCATACCATCATGGGCGCTTCCATCCTCGCGGGCGGCAAATCTGAATTGCTGGAGATGGCGCGGCAAGTGGCCTTGAGCCACCACGAATGCTGGGACGGCAGGGGTTATCCGCGCGGTATCGCCAATGTGGCCATCCCCTTCTCCGCTCGCGTGGTGACATTGACCGACGTGTTCGACGCCCTCACCACGGTGCGGCCCTACAAGGCGGCTTGGAGCGTGGAGGATGCGCTCGCCTATCTGCGCGAACATTCCGGCAAGCGCTTCGATCCCGCTCTAGTGGAATTATTTCTTCAGAACTTGCCGGCGATCTTGGAGGTGTTTCACCGCCATCCGGAACCGGCGGCCGGAGCCGCCGGTTAGTTGGCTTCGCCGATGGAGTTGGCCCAGCCCATGGCATCGACTTGCAAGCCCAGCATTTCGCCGTGGTCAAGTGCCGGCAGCGGGATCAGGGCTTTTTGAATCTGATCGAATTCCGACTCCTCAAGGGATTCCATGAGGGTGAGCATCGCTCCGAGCGCGCCTTCGCGCTGGAGCAGCGCGGCCTTGACCTCCGCTTCCAGGGGAAAGGATTCGAGAATCTCGGCGAGAGGCATTCCCAATAGCGCGCTCACCAGCGACAAAATGCCGGTGATGAAGGCTTGATCCTGAAAGCGCTGGTCGTTGGCCCGCAGGCTCCCGGCGATCAACTCCATCAACTTTCCGCGAGTGGCGGCGAGAATCAGGAGCGGGCTGGGAAACTCCGCGCCCGCGGCGCCACCCAGGGAAAACATCAGTATTTGCAGCCAGCGCTGCAGCTGGCGTCTTCCCAATACGGTAAGAGCGTGTTTCAGGGAATTGATTCGTGCGTTCACTCCCGAGCCCACGGAGTTGACCAGCTTTAGCAACTGCATGGACAGATCGGGGTTTTGCTTGAAGGCGGTCTCGATCTCGGCATTGGGCGCATCCGAGAGCACGAGGCTTAGCAGCCGTACCAAGGCCGCCTCGGCGTGCCCAAGGCGCTTGCCCGTGATGATGGAGGGCTTGGCGAAGTAATAGCCTTGAAACAGCTCGTAGCCCAAATTCATGCACTGATCCACCTGCTCGCGGCGGTCCACTTTTTCCGCGAGGAGCTTGACCTTGAAGCGCTTGAGGATGGCAGTCGCGGAAATTAACGTCTTCGCGTCCAGTGCTCCCACATCGACCTTGACGATATCGACAATTTCGAGAAGGCCGCGAAACTCCTCTTCCTGCCCAATGAAATCGTCCAGGGCCAAGGTGAACCCCATCTTCTTCAATTGCGTGCAGCGTTCGATGAATTGTGGCGTGACTTTGACGGTTTCCAGGATTTCCAGAACCACTTTGTCCTTGGGCAGCAGTTCGATCACGTCGCTCATCAGCAATGAAGCCGACAGGTTGATGAAACCGCGGTGGCGCCCGAGCACGTTCTCGATTCCCAATTCCGTGAAGGCGTGATTGATGACGGTGGCGGAGGCCGACACATCATCGTCGAAGACCGCCCCGTTTTTCTGGCTGGAGCGAAACAACAGTTCGAAGGCCGCGAGGTTTTCCTTCCGGTCCAGGATCGGCTGGCGTCCCAGATATAGATCCTGGGCGGGACTGGGCGCGGGCTGGGCCATCAGAAGGGAAGTTGCAGGCCGGATTTCGCCGTGCTCAACACGCGCCGAAAATCCTCTTGAATACGTTTGAGGGCGGCCGCGTTATCCGCCTCGAAGCGCAGCACGATCACCGGCGTCGTATTCGATGCCCTCGCTAAACCGAAACCGTCCGGGTACTCGACCCTGAGTCCGTCGATGGTGATCACCTCTTGCGCGCCGTTAAAAATAACACTGCGGGCAGCGCTGATTTGCAACTGCTCAATCATACGATGATTCTCGCCTTCTTGCAGTTTGATCTGCAATTCCGGCGTATTCACCGAGTCCGGCAGCTTGCCGAACTGCGCGCCGGTATCCGCGCAGCGGCTCAAAATCTCCAGCAAACGCGCGCCGGCGTAGAGGCCGTCGTCAAAGCCGTACCAACGCTCCTTGAAGAACACGTGGCCGCTCATCTCGCCGGCAAGCAAGGCGCCGGTTTCCTTCATCTTGGCCTTGATCAAGGAATGCCCGGTTTTCCACAGCAGGGGGACGCCGCCATGCTGGCGAATCCATGGGAATAAGTTGCGCGTGGATTTCACGTCGAAGATGATCTGCGCACCCGGGTTGCGGGAGAGCACGTCGGCGGCGAACAGCATCAATTGCCGGTCGGGGTAGATGATGGTCCCCGCCTTGGTGACTACTCCGAGGCGGTCGCCGTCGCCGTCGAAGGCGAGGCCGATTTCCTCGGGCCCTTGCTTCAGGGCGGCGATGAGGTCATGCAGATTCTCGGGTTGCGAAGGGTCTGGATGGTGATTGGGAAAATGACCATCGACCTCGCAATACATCTCGCGCACTTTGCAACCCAAAGCGCGGTAGAGCGCCGGGGCATAGGCGCCTGGTACGCCGTTACCGCAATCAACGATGATCTTCATCGGCCGTGCCAAACGGATATCCGACGCGATCCGGTCCAGATAGGCTTGGTTGATATCGGCCGTACTCTGGACCGCGGGCCCGCTGGAAATGTCGTTGTTCTCGATGCGCCGCCGAAGCTTCTGAATCGTTTCTCCGGAGAGGGTTTCGCCCGCCAGCACCATCTTGAAGCCGTTGTAATCGGGTGGATTGTGGCTTCCCGTGACCATCACGCCCGAACCCGTTCCGAGGTGATGGGTGGCGAAGTAGAGCATGGGCGTGGCGACCATTCCAATATCCACGACATCCACGCCCGCCTCGCGGATGCCGCCACTGAGCGCTTGGACCAATTCCGGGCCCGAGAGGCGGCCGTCGCGCCCCACCGCGATCTCGGTCACACCTCTGGCGCGGCCCTCGCTTCCCAGAGCCCGCCCAATCAACGATGCGGCGGAAATGGTGAGGGATTTCCCTACGACACCTCGAATATCGTAGGCCTTGAATATCTCCGCGGCGATTTGGGGCATGGCAAATGACTGTCGGTGGGAGGGTCGCGATGATAACGGCATTTGGTTCGGATTCTGAATTACCTTAAGTTTACGCCGTAGCCGCGACCAAGCGGGCTGGGGAATGGTGGTTTAATGCTTCCGAACCGAACCTACCCTCCTACGCGATGCGACTTCGCCAACTTACGCCGGTGTGCGCGCTGCTCGCCGGTGCCGTCGATGAGTAGCGCGCAGCAGGTTGCCGGCCGCCAAGATCGTGGCGAAGACCCGACTTCGGCCACCGATCCGCGCCGGTGGTTGATATTGATCCTGGTGCAGGTATCGACGCTCACCTTCGGAGTGGCGATCACCGCGACTAACGTCGTGCTACCGCAAGTTCGTGGTGCGTTATCGGTGACCCACGACCAGGCCGCCTGGATCGTCACCGTGTTTCTCGCGGCGGCGGCTGTTGCCACACCATTGACCGGGTGGCTCGCTGGCCGCCTGGGCTGGCGCCGCCTGATGGTCAGTGCGCTGGTGGGCTTCACCCTCTCCTCGCTTGCCTGCGGGTTGGCGGGCTCGCTGGAATTCTTGTTGATTGCGCGCGTGGCACAGGGGCTCTTTGGCGCGCCGCTCATGCCCCTTGGGCAAGGGATGCTGCTAGCTACTTTTCCACGGCGGATGCACCCCCACGTCTTGATGCTGTGGGGGGTGGGTGCTGTCATGGGCCCGGTGCTGGGGCCGGTACTGGGCGGGTTGATCGCCGAGTCCCTCAATTGGCGTTGGGCGTTTTTGTCGATGGCGCCCGTCAGCGCCCTCACCGCGATACTCGCTATCGCGGCGCTCCGTGACCAAGAGCGCGGTACTTCCGGGCGCTTGGGCACGACCGGCTTTATCGCGCTGGCGGTATGCATGAGCAGCGCGCAACTCATGCTGGATCGCGGTCACCGGTTGGATTGGTTCGAGTCTTTCGAGATCACCACCGAGGCAGCGCTCGCTCTGGCGGGGGCGTGCGTATTTATCGCCCACACCGCCTACGCTAGCACACCGTTCTTGAATCCGCGCATGTTCAGGGATTGGAATTTCGGCGTTGGTATTGCGATGGCGTTCGCGATGGGCGCGATGAGCTATACGCCTATCGTGCTGTTTCCCACGTTGCTACAAGACCTGCGCCATTATCCCGACTCGATGGTGGGCTACCTGCTCTCCGCGCGCGGCATAGGCAATTTCTTCAGTTTCATGATTGTCGTCCAATTCACTCGGTACAGCGCCAAGCTCGCACTCGCCGTGGGTCTCGCGCTGCAAGCGTGGGCGGGATGGCAGATGTCCTTGCTCAACATCAATTTGACCGGATTCGATATTATCTGGACGAATTTGGTGCAAGGATTTGGTTTTGGGCTTGCGTATACGCCCATGACCGTTCTGGCATTTTCAACCCTGCCCACGCCGCTGGTGGTGCAAGCCTCGGCGGTGTTTAATTTGATGCGCAACTTCGGCAGTAGTTTGTTCATCTCCTTGAGCATCCTGGTACTCGTGCGATCGACGGCGGAAAACTATGACGGACTGCGCGCCACAATCTCGCCGCTGAACGAGACACTGCGCAGTCCCGAACTCGCGGGCGGCTGGACCACGGACACCACCGAAGGTCTCGCGGCGCTGAGCGAGGAGATTCAGCGCCAAGCCTCGATGGGCGGATATCTGAATGCGTTCGCGCTGTTTGGACTTGCGGCCGCGCTGGCGCTCCCCCTTGCGTGGCTCTTTCGCGCTCCGAAGCCGGCAGGGTGACGGCGCGGGAGCGTGGCATCAGCCTGGACACGGACTTGCTCGAACGTGTTCCCTATGTATCGGCGGACATTGGATTGATAGAGCGGGTTCTAGAGAACCTGATCGGCAATGCGATTACCCATACCGATCCTGGCGGCGTGGTGCGCGCCGGCTTGGAGGCCCATGAAAACGCCGTCGCCATTCGGGTGGCGGACACCGGAGTGGGCATTCCTGAAGAAGAGATCCCCAACGTGTTCGAGCGTTTCTACCGCGTTGCCCGTGGCGAGCGCGGCAGCGGAGAAAATGCCGGACTGGGCCTCGCCATTACCAAGAGCATCTTGGATTTGCATGGCGCCCAGATGCAGGTCGATAGCAAGGTGGGAATGGGTACCGCCTTCTCGTTCACTTTGGCCAAGGCGGAACTGGTGCCGGCGGTTGAGAGCGCCAGTTGATGCGCTGGTCTCGATATC
>SHXO01000063.1 GCA_009693245.1 Betaproteobacteria bacterium
CCATAGGTAGTGAACCCCGGAGAACACCGCGGTGATGACGGGCGCCATGAACAAGTTGGGAAGGAGATCCCCCAATCTTATCCAACCCGCCATTTGCACGATCACCACCGACATGACGGTAAACACCACGGCGGTGTGGAGCTTACCGAGTCTGGACGGGGGAAATTCCAAGGTTCCAGTTAGCCGCCAGGATGAGACGGCGGCACCCAAGATCAGGGCATCGCGGGCGATGAGGATCATCGCCACCTCCATGGGCAGATGGTTAGCCCAGGCCAGAACCACCACGATGCAGAAGGTCATGAGATTATCGGCGATGGGGTCGAGCAAAGCGCCCAAACGCGATGCTTGGTTCCAGCGGCGGGCGAGGTAGCCGTCCAGCCAATCGCTTACGCTGGACGCGATGAAACACCATGCCGCCAGCGAGTAGGCTGCCTCGAAAATTGCCCACGCGGCGGCCGGGCCCAGAAGGAGCCTGCCCAAGGTAATGAGGTTGGGCACCGTCAACCACGGTGCCGTGTGATGCGCGCTTAGCACGGTTTGAAATCCTGGATACCTATAATGCCCACCTTCCAATGAATCGATCATTCATGATGAGCCCAGCACATTTGGTTGAGCAACTCAGTGCAATTGCCGGTCCAGGCGGTGTCGTGACCGCGCCTTCCGGCATTGAGCCCTACGTTGTCGATTGGAGAAAGCGGCTTCGCGGCAATGCGCTATGCGTGGTCATGCCACGGGATACGGCGCAGGTGTCCGCGGTGGTGGCCGCCTGTTACGCCGCCAATGTACCCATGGTTCCGCAAGGTGGCAATACCGGCTTGTGCGGGGGCGCGACCCCGGACGCGAGCGGGCAAAGCGTGGTGATCAACCTGAAACGCATGAAGCGCGTGCGTGCCATCGACACGGACAATAACACCATGACCGTGGAAGCCGGTTGCATCTTGCAAGATTTGCAGGGCGTGGCGGAGGAGGCGGGCCGCCTATTTCCGCTCAGCCTCGCCGCCGAGGGCAGTTGCCAGATCGGCGGGAATCTTTCCACCAATGCCGGTGGCGTGCACGTGCTGCGCTACGGTAATGCGCGAGAGTTGACCCTCGGGCTGGAAGTGGTGCTGGCCGGCGGGCAGGTGTGGGACGGTCTACGGGGCTTGCGCAAGGACAACACTGGCTATGACCTGAAGCAGTTGTTCATCGGCGGCGAGGGTACCTTGGGCATCATCACCGCAGCGGTATTGAAGCTCTTTCCCCTGCCTAAAGTGCATGCGGTGGCGTGGCTAGGCGTGGCGAGCCCAGAGGATGCGGTGGCTATTTTGTCCGCCGTGCAAGATACCTTTGGAACCCGCCTCACTGCCTTCGAACTCATATCGGATTTGCCTCTGTCATTCGTGCTCGCGCACATTCCCGGTAGCCAGCGGCCCATGCAGGGGCAGTTTCCGTGGCATGTGCTGCTGGAACTCTCCGATAACGAGGAAGCCGTGCACGAGCGCTTGACCGAGTTTCTCGCCGGGCAGGTGGAAGCGGGCCGGATGGGAGATGGTGTCGTGGCACAAAGCGCGGGGCAAGCCAAGCGCTTGTGGTCCCTTCGCGAGCATGTCCCGGAAGCACTGACCCGGGAGGGGTACAGCATCAAGCACGACATCTCGGTTCCAGTCTCCCGCATCCCAGAATTCCTGCGCCGGGCGCGAGAACGCCTGGAACCGGCCCTTCCCGGGTTACGGCTCACGCCCTTCGGGCATCTTGGCGACGGCAATCTGCACTACAACATCAGCCGCCCACTAAGCGGGACCGACGAGGCCTTCGCCGAACAAACATCACGCATCAACGCTCTTGTCCACGATCTGGTGCATGAACTGGGTGGCAGCATCAGCGCCGAGCACGGCCTTGGCACCGTCAAGCGCGACGAGGCCCGGCGCTACAAGAGTGAGGTCGAGATGGATATGATGCGGGCCGTGAAACGGACGTTGGATCCAAACAATCTGATGAATCCTGGGAAGCTGGTGTAGGGCTGCGGCAGCCTTGTGCCCTGTATGTGCAGGGAGTCAGGTTGTGTCCACCTTGACGAGCTTCATGCGCCCAGACGCTCCAGACTTGATGGCGACAGAGGCCTTTCCACATTGAAAATGCTTCGCCACCAAGGCTAGGTTATCATCCCTCATCAACAGCCTTAACTGGAGAATGCCATGGCGCGTGTGGTTCGTTTCCATCAAACTGGCGGTCCGGAAGTTCTAAAGATCGAAGAAGTCGATGTGGCGCCTCCCGGGCAAGGAGATGTTCGCATCAAGGTGCAGGCCGTGGGCTTGAACCGCGCCGAGTGTATGTTTCGTGCGGGCCAGTATCTGGAAGCCCCACAGTTTCCTTCCAGCTTGGGCTATGAGTGCTCGGGTGTCGTCGAGTCCGTGGGCGCAGGTGTGACGGATTTCAAGGCGGGCGACCGGGTGAGTTCTATCCCTGCCTTCAGCATGGCGCAGTATGGTAGTTACGGCGAAGTGGCCAACATGCCGGCACATGCGGTGACCACTTATCCGGCGAACCTAAGTGCGGGGCAGGGGGCCGCCATTTGGATGCAGTACATCACCGCGTGGTGCGGACTGGTGGAATTGGGAAGATTGAAAGAGGGGCAAGCGGTACTAGTCACCGCCGCGAGTAGCAGCGTAGGTTTGGCTGCGCTTCAAATCGCCAAGGCCTGTGGCGCCATGGCCATCGCGGCAACGCGCAAGCCGGACAAAAAGGCCAAACTCCTCATCGCGGGCGCCGATCATGTCGTGGTGACCGAGCAAGAAGACCTCGCGGTTCGCGTCATGGCAGTAACTGGTGGAAAGGGTGCAAACATCATATTCGATCCAGTCAGCGGGCCTTACGTTGACACACTGGCACAGGCCGCGGCCCACGATGCCAAGATGTTTATCTATGGATTGTTGGACGCGCGTCCCACGCCATTTCCGCTCTATGCGTCATTTCAAAAAGGCCTTTGGGTGCGTGCTTTCGCGTTGTTCGAATTCACCATGCAGGCTGCGTCGCTTAGCCGGGCGAAGGAATTTGTGCTCTCTGGGTTGGCGTCCGGGGTATTGAAACCCATCATCGATCCGGCGGCGTTTACGCTGGACCGCATCGCCGACGCGCACAGGTACATGGAATCCAACAACCAATTCGGCAAGATCGTGGTCAGGGTGTGAGGTGAGGACGCCGTGGTCGGACACATAAGTCTGGTATTCAGTCCAAGAGTCCTCGTCGGGTCGTTTCGAGTCCGCCTATAAGCGCGCGAAAAATCGCCGGGGGTAGCCCGGCAGCTACTTACCTTTTTTGCGCGGCCAAAAAAGGTAAGCGAAAAAAGGCCGCCCCAACTGAACCGCCCCTTGCGGGGTACCCTGCGTTACTCGAAGCGATGGGCAGCGCAGGAATCAAGCGGCATCGGGGTGCCCTTCTTTTTGGTTACTTTTGCTTGGGCAAGCAAGAAAAAGTAACCAGCCGCCGGGCTGCCCCCGCCCTTCACTTGAGTAAGAATTCGCGCTCCTGGCACCGGTGGGTGCTATGCGGCACTTGGCTGGGCGATAAATCGCAATTGGCGCGAGGCAGTGCTTGCAACTTCCGTAGCGTGCGTGATTTGGTGAGGAAAACGTAGGGCCAAGAGCGAAATTCACCACAAATTTTCTGGCTAAGCGGGCTACATCAATAAATTACGGTGGTCCGATCCGCTCCCCAAGTCCGTCCGGACCGGTTTCCGTTGTCGCCGGTAGACGTTTTGGATGGCATCATTCTCTGCCGTAACCCGCTTCCCGCTGGCTTCGTATGGCGAGTACGAAAACCGTATCGATTTGCTCGATGTAGCGGTACAACGCCACATAGCCGTGGCTACGGCGTCCGATTACCAATTCCCGGGGGTCTGCTGAAACGGGTCTTCCGATCAGCGGATTGTGTTCGAGTACGTCTATTGCCTCGACGATTTCGATAATGCGGCCCAAAGGATTTGCTACATCATGTTCTGAGAGGTGATCGAGAATTCGGTCGAAGTCTTCTTGAATTTCGGAGGCCAGCTCGATCCGGGCCATTCTCAGCTGGCGAGTTTTCTTGCCGCCGGGCGAGCAGCCGGTTTTCCGGCGATTCGGTCTTGAAGATACCGCCGCATTTGTTCCCAAGGGATCGCCTTGCCCGAAGCCGTAAGACCGGCGAAGCGCCGTTCGGCGGTACCTAGAAAGTCAGCGTGTCGTTCTGCTTGATCCGCCTTCTCCGCTATTGCTTCCAGAATGAAGCTGTGGGCGGAAGTACCAGAACGTTCGGCGGCAAGGGCGACGCGAGCCTTTAAATCATCCGGAAGCCTGATGGTTGTCGTAGACATAGAGTGGCCCCAAATTAAAATTGAAAAGTAGCACATTGGTGCTACAAAGGCAACTAGACGCTCGCGCCGCTTCTGCGCAGTATCATCATGCGATGACCAATGGTTGAGCAATGGTCCGCGCCAAGGCGGACCGATAGCACCATCTAATGAGGAGTCGGTTAATGCAATTCGGAGTCTGCATTTCCAACAAGATCGACGAAACCGGCATTGCCGCGTACGCGGAGAATCTGGGTTACAGCCATGCCTGGGTCACCGACACGCAGATGATTTTTTCGGACTGTTGGGCCACGCTGGCGCTGGTGGCGCGGCAGACGCGCACGATCAAGATTGGCACTGGCGTGGCCATCGCGCCCACACGGCTGGCGCCCGTGACCGCGAATGCGATCGCCACGATCAACCAGTTGGCTCCGGGGCGGACCTTTCTCGGGATCGGCACGGGCAACACGGCCATGCGGTTGATGGGCCAGCCGCCGATGAAGATTGGCGAGTTCGCGGAGTATTTGCGGGTCGTGAGAGGGCTATTGGACGGCAAGCGCGTGGACTATACCTATCAAGGCCGCACGGCGCCCATCGAGTTGATGATGCGTGAGTTTGGTTTCTATGCCATCGAGCCGCGAATTCCCATGTACGTTTCGGGTTTTGGGCCGCGCGCCATGGAATTGGCGGGGGAGGCGGGAGACGGGTTGGTGTTCTCCATTCCTCGCGTTCCGACGGTGGCGGACGCACTCCAGCATGTGCGAGAAGGCGCGGCGCGCAGCGCACGCTCTCTGAAGGATTTCCATACCTGCGCGCTCACCTCCGTGATCGTGCAAGAACTTGGCGAGGCGCTCAATTCCGATCGCATCGTTCGCGAGTATGGGCCTGGCATCATGGCGTCAGTGCATTACGCTTACGACAAATGGATGCGTGCCGGGGGAGATCCCCCGCCGTTCATGCGCTCCATCTGGGAGCGTTACTGCGCCTTGTTGAAGGACGTGCCTCTTGCCATTCGGCATCTACGCATACACGATTCCCACTACACCTACATGCGCGAGGATGAAGCCGCGCTGGTGACCCCCGAGCTGGTGCGCGCGGTCGCGCTCGCGGGCACGCCAACCGAACTCGTGGAGATCATCGGGGATCTCGCCCGGCAGGGTTTGAGCCAGATCATGTTCCTGCCCAGCGTGGTGAATCAATACCGCATGGTGGAGACCTTCGCGCGCCAGGTGATGGCGCGCCTGTAAGTCAGACCAAGGACCAACGTCCGGCGGATTGGGTGGCGCGCCCGCCCGCCTCCAGCTTTTGCAGGTGCGCGAGGAGGGAGCGCGCGGCCCAGGCGTGCAGACGGGCGGGCGTGTCGTCGTAGACCACCGCCAGCAATTCCTCGGCGGTTGCGGTACCCGCTTGGCGTAATGTGTTGATGACCTTGTTCTCGCGTGCCCGGCGGTGCGTGATGAGCCGTTCCACCATCTCATGGGGGCGCGCCATGAGAAAACCATGGCCGGGTGCTAGCCAATTCAGTGGCTCGCGGAGTAAGCGTTCCAGCGATGCAAAGTATTCGGTCATGTTGCCATCGGGGGGATTGATGACCACGGTGGAGCCTTGCATGATGTGATCGCCGGTGAAGAGCATGCCCTCTTCCTCGAGGAGGATGCACACTTGGTTGGAAGCGTGACCCGGTGTGTGCAGCACGCGCAAAGTGCATCCGGCCATGGAGTAGGTATCACCCTCTTTCCATGCGATATCCGGCACGAAGCTGGAGTCTTGATTTTCCGGAAACTTAGCGGCCATGCCATGGGTGAGCGCCCCGGTGCGGGCTTTCAAATATTGCGCACCCGGTGAGTGATCCTTATGGGTATGCGTGCACAGGATCCAGCGGATGGGACCGCCGGCGGCCTCGATGATGACCTCGGTGTGCCGCTCATCGGACGGGCCTGGGTCGATGACGGCGATACCGCTGTCTGCGTTGCCGATGAGATAGGTGTTGGTACCGGGCCCCGTCATCATGCCGGGGTTCGGGGCGGTGATACGGCGCACACGCTCCGATAGGTGCACGACCACGCCAGGGGTGATCTCGTAGGACGCCGTGCCCTTCTGCTCGGGATCGAGTTTGCCGAGTTCGGCGTACGCATGGTCGCCGGGCACGAGAAACTTCTTGCCTTCACGGCCGGTGCCTGCACGGGGTTCCATGGGCGGCATGGGCCGCGGCGAGCGCGCATAGTCAATGGCCGCCGCCACGGTATTTAGCCTGGACAGCGCTTCGAGTGTCTTCATGGTTGGGAACAGCATGTTGAACTCGCCGCGCCGGTGCCGGCCGAGGGCATCCTCGGGCGTGATCCAGACATGATGCACAAGCTCCGAGCCATCGTGCGAGGGAAGCTGGTGCGACGGGGCTTGCGCCAAGAAGAAGCGAGTGTCGTAGCGCCGGGGCCGGCCCGCCTGCGTAATCCAATGACTGAAGTAGTGGATGCGATCGGTGGCAAGCCGCAGCGAGCGCGCCTGCGCGAACCCGTGCAAGGTCGCTTCGCCCCCCGCGATGGCACGGCGAGCGGCATCGAAAATATCTTGTTCGTGCGCGGCAATGCGAACGAGTTCCCCTTCGTTGTCGTGCGCCAACAAGAGCCCCGCTTCCTCGAAGGATTCGCGAATGGCCGCGATCCAGTAACCCAGGCCGCCCCGCTCGACACCTAGGTGCTGGCTGGCGGCGGCGTCGTCCAAGCCCGTGCAAAGGGCGGCAATGTCCGTGCCGCGATCGGCTTCATCGACGGCACCACCAGGGAACACGTAGGCGCCGCTGGCGAATTCCGCTAAGTGCGTGCGCCGTGCCATGAGCACTTCGAGGCTGGCACCGGCATCGCGAACGAGGATCAGGGTGGCCGCCGGGCGCGGCGTGACGGGGGCAGTGCTCATGCTTGGATTCTATAGGGAAGCGGAGGATGAATCCCCCGGGTTGCACGCATCGGTTTCGGGAAGTTACTCCCTTGCTGAAGCCGGCTTACGAATGCCTGTGGTTTCCTCCGGCGACAAATGGCGCCACTTTCCCTTACCCAAATCTTCGAGCCGCACAGAGCCCATGGCAATACGGATCAAGCGCAGCACCTCGATATCCAGCGCTTCGAATATCCGGCGGATCTGGCGGTTCTTGCCTTCGTCCAGGGTGATCTCCAGCCAGCCATTTCTCTCCCCTTGCCGAAGCACATGCGCATGCTTGACGCCAAGGGTTTCTCCGCCCGACTGGATTCCATCTTGCAACTGCGTTAATAGCGCCTCGCTTGCGAGGGTGCCGATCTGCACGTGATAGACCTTATCGAGGCAGGACGCGGGCGAGGTAATGGAATTGGCCCACTGCGTATCGTTTGTGAAGAGCAGTAAACCTTCGCTGGCCTTGTCGAGGCGGCCCACTGGGGCAATGTGGGTAATAGTGGTCCCTTCAAAGCAGCGATACACCGTGTCACGGTCTCGTTCGTCGGAGCGGGTGGTGACCAAGCCACGCGGCTTATTGAGCATGATGTACACGTGTTCGGATTTACCCAAAACCTTGCCGTGTACCGAAATCTTCGCGCGCGCCAGGTCCAGCCGGTGATTTGCGTCTAGGCTGGGTCTTCCGTCCACGCTCACAGACCCTTCGGCGATGAGGACAGCGGCTTTCGTGCGGGAACAGTAGCCCAGTTTGGATAGCGCCCGCCCAAGGCTCACTCGGTTGGAGACGGGTTTTTTCATTGGCCCATTGCGAGGTATAGTCGCCCCCGCGGCGGCGCATAGGGGCCGGGGAGGGCGGCAAGCTCTTGCTGGAAACCATGAAGATCGATGCCCAAGCTTCGTTGGTATTCGAGAAAGAGTTCGCGTGCCGCTTCGATTTCCGCTGGCAAGCTCGCTTGCCGCGATTCGATGTTCATTACCGTCCTAGACTTGTGACCGATTTAGATTTCATTTTCTCCGAAAAAGGACCGCTGGCGCGAGCCGTGGGCGAATTTCGCATGCGCGCGCAACAAGTGGAGATGGCGAAGGCGGTGCTGAAAACCATCGAGAGTGGCGAAATGCTCGTGGCCGAGGCGGGCACCGGCACGGGAAAGACCTTTGCCTATCTGGTTCCCGCGCTACTGGCGGGCGGCAAGGTGATTCTGTCCACGGGAACCAAGACGCTGCAAGACCAGCTCTTCAACCGCGACGTGCCCACCGTGCGAGCGGCTTTGCAGGTGAGCGTCAACGTGGCGCTGCTCAAGGGCCGGGCCAATTATGTGTGCCATTACTATCTAAAGCGCGCGGAGGAGGAGGGCCGGTTCATCAATCGCTCGGATGTGCAGTACCTCAAACTCATCAAGAGCTTCGCGAAAAATAGCGCCACCGGAGACCGCGGCGAGCTGACGGATGTTCCCGAGGATGCCACCGTGTGGCAGCAAGTGACCTCCACGCGCGAGAATTGTCTTGGGAGCGATTGCCCCAATTACAAGGACTGCTTCGTGATGGAAGCGCGCAAGCGCGCCTTGGCGGCGGACTTGGTGGTGGTGAATCACCATTTGTTTTTCGCGGACATGGCGCTGCGCGACGAAGGCGTATCGGAATTGCTGCCCAGTTGCAACACGGTCATTTTCGACGAGGCGCACCAATTGCGCGATACGGCGAGCGTATTCTTTGGAAAAACCATTTCGACTTCGCAAGTCATCGAACTCGCACGCGACACCAAGATGGAAGCAGCGGCCGCCGCGAAGGACTATGCGCCGTTACCGAATGCCGTGGCCGCGCTGGAAAAGGCGGCGCGTGATCTGCGCCTGGCCGTGAAGGGCGAATCAGGGCGCCGCACCGGGCAGCAGTTGGACGACGATGACGAGTTCAAGAGCGCCCTGGGAGGATTGGACGTTGCCTTGGAAGAGTTACGCGCGGAATTGGAAAAGCAAGCCGAACGCAGCGAGGGCCTGGCCAACTGTTTGGCTCGCGCGCTGGAATTGAGCGCGTCCATCGGCGATTGGCGTCTTGCGCAATCCAGCGAGGTGGTGCGCTGGGGAGAATTGTTCGCGCAAAGCCTGCAATTGCATAGCACGCCGTTGTCCGTGGCGGATATCTTTCGCCGCCAACTGGAAGGCCGCCAGCGCGCTTGGATTTTTACCTCGGCGACTTTGTCCGTGCGCGGGAATTTCGCCCATTTTCAGTCGGCCCTCGGGCTCGATGCGGCGGCGTGCCACTCGTGGGACAGCCCCTTCGACTACCCCAAGCAAGGCCTTTTGTACGTGCCTACCGAGATGCCCAACCCGAATTCCGAGCACTACATCGACGCGGTGGTGGAGGCGGTGGTGCCGGTGATCCAGGCCAGCCGCGGGCGCGCCTTCTTGTTGTTCACCAGCCTGCGCGCCATGCGCGAGGTGCACGGGCAGCTCGTGGAGCGCTTCGCGCAAAAGGGCTGGGACTTCCCTCTGTTGCTCCAGGGGCAAGGGTCCAAGAGCGAATTGCTGGAGCGCTTTCGCAAACTGGGCAATGCCGTGTTAGTGGCAAGCCAATCTTTTTGGGAAGGCGTGGACGTGCGCGGTGAAGCGCTCTCCGTGGTGATGATAGACCGGCTGCCCTTCGCGGCGCCAGACGATCCCGTCGTGGCCGCCCGCGTGAAGCACCTGAACGAGCAAGGGCACAACGCCTTCATGGAGTACCAGGTGCCCGAAGCGGTGATCGCGCTCAAGCAGGGCGCGGGGCGTTTGATTCGCGACGAAGCCGACCGGGGCGTGTTGATGATCTGCGATACCCGGTTGGTGAGCAAGCCCTACGGCCGGCGCATGTGGCAAAGCCTTCCCGCCATGCGGCGTACGCGCCGGGTGGAAGACGTGGAGGCATTCTTCGCCCAGGAGATGCCGCGCAGGCCCAATAAAATCGCTGGCCCCGTATAAAATAAAGTCCGCTTGCGCATGGCGGCGTTAGGCCAGACAATGCGGCGCTGTTCAAGCCACTACTGGAGGATTCGATGAAGAAATTATTGCTGCTCACCGGGCTTTGCGCCCTAGCTTGCGCGGGCGTCATGGCCGATGACGGCCAGGTACACTTTCCCGAAGGGTATCGCACCTGGTCCACCACCATACCACGGTGAATCTACCAGGGCACAGCCCCGAGGCAAACATCGGCATTCAGCATATCTACGCCAATGCCGCCGCGCGCGAAGGGCTCAAGACGGGCAAATACGCCGATGGCGCCGTCTTTGCCGTGGATCGTTTCAAGGCCGTGGAAGGCGACAATAATACGACCAAACAAGGGGAGCGCAAGGTGATTGCCACGATGATCCGTAACGCCACCAAGTACGCGCAGACCGGGGGCTGGGGATTCGAAGCCTTCAAGGGCGGGGACCAGAACCAGCGCGTGGTGAAGGACATGAAGAACTGCTTCGTGTGCCACATCCCCTACGAAGCTACCAGCTTCGTGATTAGCAAAGGCGAGTAGCTACGCCAGCCAAAACCAGCACGCCCACAGGGCCAAACTCCAGATGAGCACGATCACCGCAGCCCCGGCGTAGCTTCGGGGACGTGGTTGCGTGCTCCAGTTCTCGGCCTGGAGGCGGCACTCGTCGATGATCGCCGCTGGAACGATTTTGACGCAAAGGGCAATACCCAGAGGTAGCAATATCAACTCATCGAGCAATCCCAGAACCGGAATGAAATCCGGAATGAGATCGATGGGACTAAAGGCGTAGGCCGCCAGGAATAAGGCGAGGAGTTTCGCGGCCAATGGTGTTTGCGGGTGCCGGGCGCAGAACCAAAGCGTGATGGTATCGGCCTTGATGCGCCGTGCCCAAGCGCGCAATGAGGCGGCAAGACTCACCGCCCTGTCACACCCCCTGCCAGTACACCCCACAGATCGTGTGTGCCGGCGCGCTCGATGCGAACGGTGGCGAAGTCACCGGCCTTGATACCCGCCGCCGCTTCGATATGAACCACGCCGTCGATCTCGGGTGCGTCGGCGGAGCTTCGCCCACGGCCATGGCCGTTCGTACCCTTGCCATGGCCGTTCGTCACCTCGTCGACCAGCACTTGCATGGTCTTGCCCACCTTGTCTTGCAGGCGGCGGGTGCTGATGCTAGATTGTACTTCCATGAATCGAGCGCGGCGCTCCTCCTTTAGTTCTTCGGGGACAGGACCGGGCAATTCGTTGGCCGTGGCCCCTTCCACCGGCGAGTAGGCGAAACAGCCCACCCGGTCAAGCTGGGCTTCTTGCAGGAAGCTCAGGAGTTGTTCGAACTCGGCGTGCGTCTCCCCAGGGAATCCCACGATGAAGGTGCTGCGCAAGGTGATCGCGGGACAGATCTCGCGCCACCTGGCGATGCGCTCCAACGTATTCTCGGCGTTGGCTGGGCGCTTCATCAGCTTGAGAATGCGCGGGCTGGCATGCTGAAACGGCACGTCGATATAGGGCAGGATCTTGTTATCCGCCATGAGCGGGATGACATCGTCCACGCTAGGATACGGGTAGACATAATGCAGCCGCACCCATACGCCTAGCTCGCCCAACGCTTGCGCTAGGCTGGACATGCGAGTTTTGAGGGGTTTGCCATTCCAAAACCCCGCTCGATATTTGATATCCACGCCGTAAGCGCTGGTGTCCTGTGAGATGACGAGCAGTTCCTTCACGCCTGCTTTCACCAGATTCTCAGCCTCTTGCATGACCTCGCCCACAGGCCGGCTCACCAAATCGCCGCGCATGGATGGGATGATGCAAAACGTGCAACGATGATTGCAACCTTCGGAAATTTTCAGATAGGCGTAGTGGCTCGGCGTGAGCTTGATGCCTTGCGCGGGAATCAGGCTCGTGTAGGGGTCGTGCGGTTGCGGCAGATGTTTGTGCACTGCCTGCATGACTTCGTCCATGGCGTGGGGGCCGGTGACGGCCAGCACCTTGGGGTGCGCCTCTCGCACCACGTTGCCCTTGGCGCCCAGGCAACCGGTGACGATGACCTTGCCGTTTTGGTCCAGGGCCTCGCCAATGGCATCGAGGGATTCTTCCACCGCGGCATCGATAAAGCCGCAAGTGTTCACGATCACCAGATCGGCGCCGTCGTAACTCGGGCTGATGGCATACCCTTCGGCACGCAACTGCGTCAGGATGCGCTCGGAGTCGACCAAAGCCTTGGGGCACCCCAAGGACACGAAGCCGACCTTGGGCGCGCGGGCGCGCTTGGGCATGGGACTGCTCGTTAGTTAAGTTTTGCCGCCGTCCGGCTTGGAGCCATCGGAACCGGGGGGGCTGGGAAATCCCGGAAAGGGAAAAGTGCTGAACAGGTTTTGGGTCTGGCGTTGCCACTGCTGCTGCATATCGACGAAGGTTTGCGCGCTACGCTCCAGGTAATTGCTCATGAGGCCTTGAATGGCGGGCCCCTGCATCTGCAAGAACTGGCCCCAGGCTTCGGCATTGAGCGATTCGCCCAGTTTCCCGGCGGATTGCTCGCGCAGCTTGGTTTGAACGTCCAAGAAAGTGTGGATGTTTTTCTCCAGGAAGCTGCCCATCATCCCCTGCATGGCGTTGCCGTAGAAGCGAATGATCTGCGCGAGAAAATCGCTGGAGAAGATGGGTGCGCCAGCCGCCTCCTCGTACAGAATGATCTGAAGAAGAATGCTGCGCGTCAAATCCTCGTTGGTCTTGGCGTCCACGACCTTGAACGCCACTTTCTCCAGCACCAGTTTCTTGACGTCCGCTAGCGTGATGTAGGCGCTGGTGGCCGTGTCGTAAAGGCGGCGGTTGGGGTACTTCTTGATCAACCTCACGTCTTCGCTCATCGTCGCTGTCCCTGTGTGGTGCATCGCATTGATATTCGGCTCGCCAGCCCAGCCTAGCGGGCGCGCAAGCTGTGCCGCAATGCGCCAGTAGCATAGTATAGGATTAGCCCCGCACGTAACGGCCTGGCGCGGGTTCGATGGGCGGGAAGGTCTTGTTGCCTAAGGTCTTGGGTGCCGCCCTGCGGGTCTTGTGGGATTCTTGGCGGCCCAGCCATTGGATCCAATGGGGCCACCAACTGCCGCCGTGGGAGTGACTGGCGGCCAGCCATTGCTCCGCTGATGACAATGCCGGCCCCGAGGTGCGATAGCTCCTGCGCCCCAAGTTGGGCGGGCTCACCACGCCGGCGATATGGCCGCTGCTGCCCAGCACGAACTCCACGTTTCCTCCCAGCAACTGGGCACTCGCGTACGCGGACTTCCAGGGAACGATGTGATCGAGTTCCGTCCCCAGCACGAAGCACGGCATGCGCAGCCGGGACAAATCGCAAGCATGTCCCCCGATGCTCAGCGCCCGCGGAATCTTGAGCTTGTTCTCCAGATAGCAATAACGCAAGTACCAAGCGTACAGGCGGCCGGGGAGATTGGCGCTATCGCTGTTCCAGTACAACAGGTCGAAGGGCGCTGGCGTCTCGCCCATCAAATAGTTTTCCACTGCGAATTTCCAGATGAGATCGCGCGAGCGCAGGCTAGCGAAGGCGGATGCCAGTTGCGCGCCTGGCACCACGCCGCCATGGGCGTATTGGGATTCGCACTGGCTGGCGTAATGCTCATAGATGTAAACACCGATTTCCCCTGGGTCCGCGAAATCCAGCAATGACGCGAGCAATGTGAGGCTGGCCGCTTTCGCGGGCGGCACTGCGGACGCCAAGGCACTTGCCAGAAGGCTTCCGCCCACGCAAAAGCCCAGCGCGTGGAGCTTCTCGCACCCGGTCAATGCCAAGACCGTACCGGCTGCCGCGGCGATACCGTTTTGCACGTAGTCTTCCCAGCCGAGCTTTCCCAATTCCGGGGGAATGTTCCGCCAGGAGATCATGAACACCTGCAACCCTTGATCTAGCGCGTAGCGCACGAAAGAATTCTCCGGCGCGAGATCCAGAATGTAGTACTTGTTGATGAAGGGCGGGACGACCAGCAAAGGGGTGCGCGCAACGCGGGGCGTGCGCGGTTGGTATTGGATCAGTTGAACCAGCTCGTTCTCGTGGATCACCGACCCCGCCGTGGTGGCGAGGTTGCGGCCCACCTAGAAGGCGGATTCATCGCACATACGTAAGCGCGCGCGCTCCCAGTCGTGCTGGAAATTGGATTGCCCATGCGTGAAGCTTTCACCTCGTGTCTCGATGGCCCGCGCGATGACTTCCTGGTTCGTGGCCGCGAAATTCGCGGGGCAGAGCGCTTCGGTCCATTGCCGCGCCACGAAACGAAGTTGCTCCTTTTGCTTGGGCGCGAGATTCAATGTCTCCACCAGCTCCATGATCCACTGGCTGGCGAGCAAATAATTTTGCGAGAGGTAATCGAAATAGGGGATATCCCGCCAGAGCTTGGAGGCAAAGCGGGTGTCGGCTGGGCCCCGTGGCGGCGCGGGGGATCGCGCTTGCAAGAAGCTTCGCCACAACGCCTCGCGACGCGCCTCGAAGCGCGCGTGCAGTTGGGCCACTTCCTCGTGCTGGCGTAGCGCGGCATCCGCCATGCGCGGCATCAGTTCTCCTAGCCGCCTTGGTATTTCCGCCAGATGCGGCAGAAGATCGAAAAGAGGAGGAGTCCTCAAGTGTGCCCGGTGACCCACCGCACCAGGGGAACGGTGATCACGCCCAGCCCGATGAGCATGATTTGTTGCACCGTGGCGCGCATTTCCAAGCGCCGGTGCAACCCGGGAATCAAATCGGCGACGGCGACGTAAAGCATGCTGGCTGCAACGAACCCGAGCAAGGGCCCGATCATGCCCTTCAGGAAGCCCAAGGTGAAGTAGCCCAGGACGCCGCCTATCACCATGGCGAAGCTGGATACAAGGTTGAGCAAGAGCGCCTTGCCACGGCTCATTCCAGAATGCAACAAAACCAGGAAGTCGCCCAACTCTTGGGGAATTTCGTGCGCGACAATGGCGAGCGCCACGACAATGCCCACATCGGTGTCCGCCATGAAGGTGGCCGCCACCAGCACGCCATCGACGAAGTTATGAATGGTGTCGCCGATGGTGATCATGGCCGCGCCGCGCGGTTGGGCATGATCGTGATGAGCGTGGGAGCCGTGCTCGTGTTCCCACTCGGATTCGTGATGGTGGCGCCAGAGCACGAGCTTCTCCAGCAAGAAGAAAAACAAGATGCCGCCCAGCACCGTGCCGAACAAGGCTTGCACCGACACGGACACTTCGATGGCGTGCGGCAAAATCTCCAGGAACACCGCTCCCAGCATTGCCCCCACGGCGTAACTGATAAACACCGGTACGCGCACGAGATCGGTGTAGCGCGCGATCAGCGCCGCGGCGGCAACGCTCAACACGCCGCCCAAGGCGGTGCTACAGATAATCCAGGCGAGCGTGGACATGATGAGGTTTTATTCCTAGGCCGAGATCCATATCAAGGCCGCCATTCTGCCCGTAACCTTGTCGCGCCTGTGGGAGTAAAAAAGTTCCGGGTTCGAGTAGGTGCAGTGCTCGCCCCCATGGATGCTCCGGACTCCCAGATCCGTGAGGCGCTGCCGCGCCAGTTGAAACAAATCGCACAGCCACTTACCCCGGCCAATGCCTTGAAATGCACTGGCAGCCCGCGGGTCACGCGCGGTGAAGGTTTCGTGGACATCGTTCCCCACCTCGAAGGCGCGCGGGCCAATGGCGGGGCCCAGATAAGCATGGAGCGACGCCGGTGAAACGCCCATGGCCCGTACCGCCGATTCGAGTATTCCCGCGCTTAGCCCGCGCCAACCGGCGTGCGCCGCCGCCACGGCGCGCCCATCAATGTCGCACAACAAAACGGGAATGCAGTCGGCGCTCATCACCGCGCACACCACGTTGGTGCCGCGAGTGACGCAGCCGTCTGCCTCGATTCCGCCGTGCCATTGCGCCGCATCGACAACGCGTGTGCCATGCACTTGCCGTAGCCAGCATGGATCGCTGGGCAAGTGCGAGCGCAGTAGCGCCCGGTTGGCGTCCACCGTCGCGGGTTCGTCGTTCACGGCCGTTCCTAAATTCATGCTGGCGTAAGGCCCAAGACTGACTCCGCCTTGGCGCGTAGTGATGAGGGCCCGCACATTTTTCGGCGCGGGCCACCGCGGCCAGATCCAGGGAGTGCTAGGATTCATGCCGGCGCGGACGCGGCGCGTTCGAGCGCGGCCAACAACTGCTGAAAATCCTCCGGCGCTGGGCGCTGCCATCGCATCTCTTGTCCCATGGCGGGATGGACCAACGCGAGTTGGGCGGCGTGCAAGGCTTGGCGTGCGAACTGGCGCGCCACGAGGGGCAGTTTCCCTTCGCGCGAGCGGCTGCCATAGGTGCGGTCACCGATGAGCGGAAAGCCCAGGTGAGCCATATGAACCCGGATCTGGTGGGTGCGGCCGGTTTCCAGCTTGCACTCCAGCAAGCTCCATAGGGGCGTCTGCTTCAAGGTGCGAAAGTGCGTAGTGGCTGCCCTGCCTTGCTCGATCGCGGCCATCTTGGTCCGCTGCGTGGGATGGCGCCCGATGGCCGCGCTCACCTTGCCGATGGGCGGTGTTTGGCCCACGGCTATGGCGTGATAAATCCGCGTCACGCTACGTGCTTGAAGCTGGCTCACGAGGTGCGCATGGCATTGTTCGGTCTTCGCGATGGCCATCAAACCGCTCGTATCCTTGTCCAGCCGGTGCACGATGCCAGCGCGTGGCAGGTTTGCCAGCGCCGGTGCGTGAAACAGAAGCGCATTCATCAGCGTGCCGTTCACGTTACCGTTGCCTGGGTGAACCACCAGCCCGGGCGGCTTGTCGATCACGATGAGAGAGTCATCTTCATGGACGATGTCGAGCGCGATGTCCTGTGGCTGTGCTTCCAGCCCAGGGCGCGCGACGGCGTGCAAAACGACCTTTTCGCCACCCCATATCTTATTCTTGGCTTCGAGGGTGAGGCCATTGACTTGCACTAACCCCTCCTTGACCCACGATTGGAGCAAGGAGCGCGAGTAGTCCGGAAACAAGCGAGCGAGTGCCTGGTCCAATCGCAAGCCGGCGTAACTGGCCGGTATCAGCGCGTGTAATGCGGTTGTAGGTGGCGTATCTGGTATGGCAGCACTCTTGTTATCATTGCGGCCGTCGCCGAAAATGGCTTTTCCTTCCAAGGATCCAAGCATGACCCGTAGTTTAGCCGTATTGCTGTTGTGGCTATTGTCCGCCTGCGCGAGTACCCCTCACGATGAGACGAAAGATTGGCCGCCCGACAAGATCTACAGCGAGGCGAAGGCCGAACTCACCGCCGGCAATTACAAGAAGGCCATCACGCTCTACGAGAAACTCCAGTCGCGCTATCCCTATGGGCGCCATGCCCAGCAAGCCGAACTCGAAATTGCCTACGCCCATTTCAAGGACAATGAAACCGTGCAAGCCTTGGCGGCTGCCGACCGCTTCATCAAGCTGCATCCTGATCATCCCAATGTGGACTATGCGTACTATTTGAAGGGATTGATCAACTTTCATGAAGATCTTGGTTTGATCGGCGGGCTGTTTCAGAGCGATTTGAGCGACCGCGATCCCAAGGCCGCGCGCGAGTCCTTCGATGCCTTTAGGGAGGTGGTGACCCGGTTTCCGCGGAGCCGTTACGCCGCCGATTCCACCGCGCGCATGACCTACCTGGTGAACACCCTGGCCGGGGGCGAAGTACGCACAGCCGAGTATTACCTGCGCCGGCAGGCCTATGTGGCGGCCGTCAACCGGGCTCAATTCGTATTGACCAACTACCCGCAATCGCCCGCGGTGGAGCGCGCGTTGCTGGTGATGGTGGCCGCCTACGATGCCATGGGCGTGCAAGATCTGCGCGCCGATGCGCAGCGGCTACTTAGCCTGAACTACCCCAACAGCAAACTCAAGGTCGCGGACCTGAAGAAGAGCCGCAAGTGGTGGAGTCTTTGGTGACCATAGGCCGTCTCTAAGAGAGAAAAGGCATTAACCACGGAATACACGGAATTCACGGACGAGGCAAAAACGACAGGGTACTTTCCGTGATATCTACGACGAGCTCAACTTCGTGCAGGAGAAGAACGGCGCCACGGTGACCGCCAACCTGCTCACCCGGCTGGGCATCTACGAGGTCTAGACAAGTACGCAAGGGGCCACGAGCAGTACGTTGCTCACCGATGTGCTCGGCAGCACCCTTGCGTTAACGGATGGCACAGGAGCCCTATCCAACGAATACACCTATGGCCCATACGGAACCCGAACCATGAGCGGGGCGGCCAATGCCAATACCCAGACCTACACGGGGCGGGAGGACGATGGCACGGGACTGATGTACTACGGGCACGCTACTATCACCCTGGATTGGCGAGATTCATCAGCGAAGATCCGATCAGTCTTGCGGGTGGAATCAATATCTACCTCTATGTCGTGGGGAATCCGATCAGTTACCGAGACCCTCTCGGATTGAAGATTTGGCACGACGGTGGAAGTAGTTGGACCGATACTCCGACCGGGCCGGGGTGGAAAAAGTGGACCGGATGGGATGGCGGCAAGGGCAGACCAGCCAGTTCGTCTTCATCGAATTCACCAGCGGCGACGTGTATTCAAGACTATTGATCTTTGCGTAATTATCCCTCCCTCACCCTCGGTCCCTCTCCCGGAGGGCGAGGGAGGGATAATTACGCAAAGATCAATAGGAGCGCGCGGCATGCGAGCCACGATAGAAACTCTATGGCCGTCCTTCCTCATCGCGGGGGTGGCGGAAGGCGTTTTCTTCACGTTCTTCGATCCCATGGAATTGCATTTTCTGGGCGAACCCATCGAGGCCGGGTGCACGGCTGTCTACTCCATCGGTTTTTTTATCTTCTGGCTCATGACGTCGGCTTCGAGCACGCTGACGAAATGGTTGCAGGCACGGTGAACACAAGCATCGTACTCAGCTTGTTCCTGGCGGGATTGCTGGGCGGATTGCATTGCGTGGGAATGTGCGGCGGAATCTTCGGTGCCATTTCGGCGGGGGGAAATGCCGGGCAACTGCGAACGGCGCTGCATGTTGGGCGCGTGGCGAGTTACGGCATTCTCGGCGCCGTCGTGGGGAGTCTTGGAGGAATGGCCGAGATGTTCTCCCACTGGATGCCTATTCAGATAGGTGTCTACGTTTTGGCCAACCTGTTGTTACTCCTGGTTGCCTGCTACCTCCTTGGGTGGAATAAACCGATGGCGCGGCTGGAGGAGTGGGGGGGTAATCCGTGGCGGCTCATCTCGCCGCTCATGCATACCATGATGCCTC
>SHXO01000064.1 GCA_009693245.1 Betaproteobacteria bacterium
CCGACACCATATCGGACACGGAGAAGTTCGACACCATCAAAGCGCTGTCCTTCTTCGTGGATTTTGGCGACCAGGAAATATGGGAGACGTTGCGCATTACCTCCTGGCGGAAGTTCCTCTCGGAGCACGTGGTCATCCGGGAAGGCGATACGGGTGACTACTTTTGCGTGATCAACGACGGTGAAGCGAAGGTCTCCAAGAGCGGCAGGCTTCTCAACATTCTGCGCGCGGGCGACTGTTTCGGCGAGATGCTCTACTTCGAAGGCTCCCACGCTCGGCGCACCACCACCATCACCGCGCTCTCCCCTTTATCGGTGATCGAGATCAAGGCGGAAGATCTCAACCGAGCCTCGGACACTTTGCAGAAGCAGATGAACAAAGCTTTCCTGCGCCTGCTGATCGACCGGCTCACCTGGGCGAATAGCAGGTTGTCGGCGGCTTGACGGATCGCAGTTTCTTCGCTGCCTACTGATAGCCGGGGGTAGCCCGGCGGCTAGTTACTTTCTCTTGCTTGCCCAAGAGAAAGTAACCAAAGAGAAGGGCACCCCAATGCCGCTTAATTCCTGCGCTGCCTGGTTGACTCGCGGCGGCTGCGGAACTCGCCCGCTCGTAAAGCATGCGCGGACTCAGACAGTCCTCGCCGAAACCCCGCGAGCCAACCGAGCTGCTCGGCGCGGCATAAGGGGGGTAAAGCAAACCATTGGTCTGCGAAGGGTGCAGTTCTTGGGTTTGGGTTTGGGTTTGGGTTTGGGTCTGAATTTGGATGTCGACGTGCCCATTTCCCCTTCTGAACCGCCGAGTAACGCAGAGGCGGCGGGGGATGTCGGCGAGGACTGTCTGAGTCCGCGCATGCTTCACGCGCGGGCGAGTTCCGCAGCCGCCCGTCGCTTCGAGTAACGCAGGGAACCCCGCAGGGGCGGTTCAGTCGGGGCGGCCTTTTCTTTGGTGACTTTCTTTTGGCCGCACAAAAGAAAGTTACCAGCCGCCGGGCTGCCCCCGGCCATCCTCCAATCGCACCGTCGCTACGAAAGAGTATAGCGTGGGGCCAGCACCTCGCGGCAAATTTTCGTCTTGAAAAGCCTCACTCCAAGGGGCCCAGCTCACGTATCGGCTTCCACCATTGACGACCTCTATGGCAGATGGCTAAATGCATTCCGTCGATTCTGTTGGACTTCAACGGGCGAGTACAACGACCAAGTCATCGGCGGGACAGATGGAACAAAGCGAAACGACCAACCGGCGCAAGCTCGCGGCGATCCTAAGCGCTGACGCGGCAGGTTACTCCCGCATGATGGGTGAAAACGACCAGGAAACCGTCCGCGCGCTCAATGCGTGCCGCGATATCTTCAGGCGCGCGATTGCCCGGTACAGCGGCCGGGTGGTAGACACCGCTGGCGACAACGTGCTGGCGGAGTTCGCCAGAGTGGTCGAAGCGGTACGCTGTGCCGTGGAGGTGCAGCAGGAAATCCAAGCGCGTAACGCGGATCTTCCCGACGCACGCCGCATGCAGTTTCGCATTGGCCTAAACCTTGGCGATCTCATCGAACAGTCAGATGGTTCGATCTACGGCGATGGCGTCAATGTCGCGGCGCGAGTGCAGGCACTCGCCGAACCCGGCGGTGTATGCATCTCGGGCACGGTGCACGACCATATCGAGTCCAAACTGCCCTTCGCCTACGCATTCCAAGGCGAGCACGCTGTCAAGAACATCACCAAACCGGTGAGGGTGTATCGGGTGCGCACCGAGAAGCGGGAGGGAAAGCCGCCCGCGAAGGCTGCGGCGGCGCACAAGTGGTTGTGGCCTGCGCTTGCCGGGGTCGTGCTATTGGGCACTATCGCGGGGGTCGGCCTGTGGCGCTACGGGAACTTCGCCGCAGTGTCGGCTGACGACCCGATCCTGGCTATGCCCAAAGGACCCTCGCTCGCGGTGCTGCCGTTTGCGAACCTCAGCGGCGATCCCAGCCAGGACTATTTCAGCGACGGGCTCACCGAGCAGCTCATTACTGCGCTCGCCCGCTACCGCGGCCTGTATGTCATCGCCCGCAATTCGACCTTCCAGTACAAAGGACAATCAGTGGACGTGTGGAAGCTAGGGCGCGAGCTGGGGGCGCGCTACGTGCTGGAGGGCAGCGTGCGCCGATCAGGCAAGACGCTGCGGGTGATGGCGCAGCTCTTGGATGCGCGCAGCGGCGCGCACCTATAGGCGGAAACTTACGATCGCTCGTTGACCGGCGCGGATATCTTTGCTCTGCAGGACGACATCACCTCGAACGCAGTGGCCAGTATCACCGTACCGCACGGTCAGATCGGTCGGGCCGGTCTGCAAGAGGCCAAAGGCAAAGCACCTGATAGCATCGAAAGCTATGACTGCGTTCTGCGTGCGACGGCGTACATCAACGTCTTCACGTCGGAGCTTCACGGGGCTGTCCGCGACTGTCTGGAAAGAACCGTAGCGCGCGACCCAAGCTACGCGGAGGCGTGGTCGTGGCTCGGGCGAGTCTACGTGCATGAGTATGAATTTGATTTCAATCCGCGGCGCGAGTTGTACGACGCGCGCGACCGAGCACTTGAGGCAGGCCTGCGCGCGGCCGAGCTTGATCCCAGCAGCGCCGTCGCGCATATGACTTTGGCCTGGATCCGCTTGTTCCGCCGCGAGCTCGATGCCTCCCTCGCCAGTGCCGAGCGAGCGGTCGCGCTCAATCCCAACGACCTAGAAGTCGTTTGCCTCTCAGGATTGGCGACTGCGTATGTCGGCAAATGGGAGCGCGGCATCGCACTGACCAAGAAGGCGATGGCGCTGAGCCCGAATTATCCGAGGTGGTGCCACTTTACGGCTACCATCTACCACTACTTCAGGGGCGAGTACGAGCAGTCCTTGGCCGAAACCGTGCAGATCGAAATGACCGACTTTTTCTGGACGCAGACCTTCTTGGCAGCGAATTATGCTCAGTTGGGTCGCATGGAATAGGCAAGGGCGGCGGTCGCCAAGCTGCTCAAGTTGTATTCCGACATCTCCGCAAATTATCGGCGCGAGGCCCGCAAGTACAACTGGCCGGAGAACCAGATTGAGCACTTAGTGGAAGGTCTACACAAGGCCGGTCTCGAGATACCGCCAGAATGGCGCCTCTCTCATCGGTGCGGTTGGCCGGGGGCCTCTCACTTCAAATCAGAATCGGTACATTGGCTGCTCTCAAGGCACCAACGCCTTCCACTGCTCCACCCACAGTTCCGTTGGATCGCGCTTGAACCCGCTCTTGGCGAACTGATGCCAGCGGCCCACCACGTAGCAGAGAAGCAAATTCGCGCGCGCGCCAGGATCTATTTCTTGTTTCACCTCGCCTTGGCCCGCGGCAAAGCGCAAGCTCTGTTTTAGAGTGGCCTCAAGGCGGTCGTGGAGCTGGTTGATGCGTTGTTGCAGGCGCTCGTTCTCGTTCACCAGCGCCTCGCCGATCAGCACGCGCGTCATGCCTGGATTCTTCTTGGCGAAGCCCAGCAGCATGGAAATAACGCCTTCGATTTGTTTGGCGCCACTTTGGGTATCGCCGGTGATTTTGTTCACCAGCCCGAAGATGGTTTCCTCGGTGAACTCGATCAAGCCTTCGTACATCTGCGCTTTACTGGCGAAGTGCCGGTAGAGCGCCGCCTCCGAAACATCCAGTCTCGCGGCCAACGAGGCCGTGGTGATTTTCTCTGGATTGGGATTCTCCAGCATCTGCGCGAGGTTTTGCAGGATCTGGTGCTTGCGTTCTCCTGGCTTAGAGGGCATGGCGCTCCTTCAAGGGTGAGTGAGTTGGCGCAGGTAGTGCGGAAGCCTGGCGACGTGCTTGATGTTCACGTCGACAAAACGCGGCGCCTTGTGGGAGCGGTGTACCCATACGGTTTTCATTCCCAGCCGCTTGGCCGTGCGCAAGTTGCCCAGGTTGTCTTCCACCATCACGCAACGCCGCGCGGGGAGCCGGTGTTCCTTGATAAGCCGCATGAAGCCCTTCATGCTGGGCTTGGGGTTGAAGCGCGTGTGTTCGATGGCGAACACGCCCTCGAACAAATCCGACACGCGCAGCAACTTAAGCACCTCGCTTGCATACTGCGCGGGCGCATTGGAAAACACGAACTTTCTCCCCGGCAAACGCCGTAACACGTGACGCAGGAGCGGCTCGCGGATAACCATGGAGGCAAGATCGGGGAAGCGATGCGTTTCGCGCAAGAAATGATGGGGATCCACGCCATGATGCCGCATGAGACCCAGCAACGTCGCGCCATAGCGGCGCCAGTAACCATGGCGTACGAGGCTCGCGGTGTGTTCGTCCACCCCCAGCAATTCCGCGATATAGCGCGACATGGTTTGGCTCAAGTGCGCAAACACATGGGAATCCGCGCGGTGCAGCGTGTTGTCGAGATCGAACAGCCATACGACGCTCTTCATCTACCGCGTATCAATGTACCCACGCCTTCATCGGTCAATACCTCTAGCAACAGCGCGTGTTCCACGCGCCCGTCGATGATGTGCACGCTTTTCACGCCGCTTTTGGCGGCATCCAGCGCGGATGAAATCTTGGGTAGCATGCCTCCAGATAGCGTGCCCTCCGCGAACAATGCATCCACTTCCTTGGGCGTGAGGCCGGTAAGTAGCTGCCCATTCTTATCCAGCACGCCAGGGGTATTGGTGAGCAAGATGAGCTTCTCGGCCTTGAGCACCTCGGCTAACTTTCCCGCCACCAGATCCGCGTTGATGTTGTAGCTCTCGCCCTTGTCGCCCACGCCGATGGGTGCCACCACGGGGATGAATTCCTCGGTCTCCAGCAAGCGGATGATGCCAGGATCGATACTGCTTACTTCACCCACTTGGCCGATATCCAGCATTTCGGATTCGTTGTCGCGGTTAGCGACCATCATTTTCCTGGCGCGAATGAAGGACCCATCCTTGCCGGTGAGTCCGATGGCGCGCCCGCCATGCTGGTTGATGAGACTGACAATCTCCTTGTTGACCAATCCGCCGAGCACCATTTCCACCACGTCCATGGTTTCGGCATCGGTCACGCGCATCCCTTGCACGAACTCGCCCTTCTTACCCAAGCGCTTCAACAAATCGTCGATTTGCGGGCCGCCGCCATGGACCACCACCGGATTCATCCCCACCAATTTCAGCAGCACCACGTCGCGCGCGAAGGAATGCTTCAGATGTTCGTCGGTCATGGCGTTACCGCCATACTTGATCACGATGGTCTTGCCGTGAAAGCGGCGAATATAGGGGAGCGCTTCGGCGAGGACTTTGGCTTTCTGGCGCGCTTCGGTCAGATCGAGGGACATCGGAATAGCCCGGATAAGTTGAGCAAGTGTAGAGCAGGCTTAGATTCTACGCAAGGTGGCCGCCCACTTACATGTAGCGCCAAGACGACAGGGCCGCGCGCGCACCGGGCTCGGCCCTTCTTCTGCTCACTTGAATTGTTGGGCAATTCCGCATAGATTTCAGGCTCGAATACATTGCGCCGCGCCGCCATGGAAGATTTGAACGCCATCGAGCAACACCGCCCCTACCTGCTGCGTTACGCACTGCTTCGTCTGCGCGATGAGGCGCGCGCCGAGGACGCGGTAATGCATACCGTTCGCGGCTCACCGAGGCCCTAGCGACCGACTACGGCGCGCTAAAAGCCCTGATGGGCGCGCAGGCGTTTCGAGACATGGCCCGGCAATTTATCGAGACGAACCCGTCGGTGCATCGCAATTTGCGCTGGTATGGCCATTCGCTACCGGATTTTCTGCGGGCCACGCCACCCTACGCTGGGCAACCATGGCTTCATGAACTTGCTTTGTTCGAATGGACCATATCGCTCGCTTTCGATGCCGCCGATGAACGCCCCATGAACTTCGAGGAAATCGCGGCCTTGGAACCTTCTCGGTGGCCAGAACTCACCTTCCGCTTCCATCCTTCAGTGCAACGCTTGTCCCTGCGAACTAACGCCGCCAGCCTGCGAATGTCCGCCGATGCCGAAGAACCCCTACCCCCGGTCGCGCAAGAGGCCAAATACACTCAATGGATGCTTTGGCGCAAGGATCTGATCGTCATGTTCCGCTCGCTCTCGCCCGAGGAGGCCTGGGTATGGGATAGCGCCCGGTCAGGCGAGAATTTCACCCAGCTGTGTGAAGGCCTGTGCCAATGGGTGAGCGAAGAGGAGACGCCAGGGCGGCTTGCGGGAATGGTGCGCGCTTGGGCCGACGACCTACTGATATGCGCTATCGCGGCGCCGTCTGGGTGATCGCGCGAACCTGCGCCGCCACTTTGACTGTCTTCTTCCTTCCCTTACTCCTGAAGACCAGTTCCAAGGGTACTTGACCGCCCGCCGCGAGGGGCGCCTTCAAGTCCAACAACATCAGATGGGTGGCCATCGGGGCTAGCGACACCGCTTCGCCCGCGGGTATGTCGAGGTATTGAATGCGCCGCATCTTCATGACGCCATCGCCCATCTGAGTGCTGTGAATTTCGACGCGCCCGGCGAGCACGGACTTCACGGCCACCAGGCGCATGCGCGTGGGACTGGTGATCGTGAGGTAGGCCGCGCCAACGTTCTGTCCGGGGACGGTCGCGCGTGCCCACGTGTCCGTAATTTCCACCGCGAACGCGGCCGGTGCGAGCAGCAATGCACCCAACAACACTCCTATCCGCAGAAAAAATCTCATGGGGCGTCCTTGTCCTCGCGGATCCACTCGTATAATCGCCATTTTGCCACTGGCACGGGATACCCTCCTCTGAACCACTTACTCGTCAAACTCTTTTCCTGCCGCGCCTTTGCATTCTTGGCGGCGATGCTAGTCCCGGTCATCACCTGGGCGAACGATCCACCGGCCATCGCAGCCAGAGCCTACTTCCTTCTGGATGTGCAAAGCAATCAAATTCTGGCCGAGCATCGCGCGGAGGAACGCATGGAGCCGGCATCCCTCACCAAGCTGATGACCGCGTACGTGGTGTTCGGGGCACTCAAGCAAAAGCTCGTGACGGCCCAACAGCAAATCACACCTTCGGTGAATGCATGGAAGACCCAGGGCTCCCGTATGTTCATCGAGCCCAACAAACCAGTCAGCATCGACGAATTGCTACGGGGTATGATTGTTCAATCGGGCAACGATGCGAGCCTGGCGTTGGCGGAAGCCGTGGCTGGAGACGAAGCCGCTTTCGCCAAAATGATGAACCGGGAGGCCAGGCGCTTGGGGTTGAAGGGATCGAGTTTCGTCAACGCCACGGGATTACCCAACGAGCAACATTTCTCCACCGCGCAGGACTTGGTGCGGCTCGCGGCCGCCGTCATCCGCGATTTCCCCGAGCACTACCCGCTTTACTCGCTGCGGGAGTACACCTACAACAAGATCACCCAGCCCAACCGCAACTTGCTACTGAGCAAGGACCCGTATGTGGATGGAGTCAAGACCGGTTTTACCGACAACGCCGGGTACTGCCTCATCGCGTCGGCGCGGCGCGAATCCCGCCGGCTCGTGGCCGTGGTGCTGGGAGCCGCCTCGGAAACGGCACGCGCCATCGAAGCGCAGAAACTTCTGAACTATGGCTTCCAGTTTTTCGAAGGCGTGCGTCTCTACGAAAAGGGCGCGCCGGTGGCGAAATTGCAGGTGTGGAAGGGCAGCGAACGCGAGGTCCCAGTTGGATTTCTGGACGATTACTTCGTAACCGTACCGCGCGGACAAAAAGACCGGTTGCAAGCGAAATTGGAAAGCGTGCAACCGTTGCTGGCGCCCATCAGCACCAATCAAGCCGTGGGAACCATGCGCGTGACCTTGGCGGGGAAGCCCTTCGGTGAGCGCGGTGTCGTGTCTCTCGCCAACGTGAGCATCGCCAATATCTTCGTGCGGGCGTGGGATAGCCTCCGGTTGCGAATCAAGTAGGCCGTTAAAGGACACCATGATCCCAGACTCCATTGCCTCGCCCGATGCCGTCGCTTATCTCAATGGAGAGTTCCTCGCCCTGAAGGATGCGCGCGTGAGCGTGCTCGACCGGGGTTTCATTTTCGGGGATGGTATCTACGAGGTGATCCCGGTCTACAACCGCGAACCGCTGAGACTGGCCGGCCACCTGCGGCGGTTGCGAGCATCGCTGGAAAGCGTGCGCATGTCCAATCCCCATGACGACACGCAGTGGCAATCCTTGTTTCGAGAAGTGATCCAGCGCAGCCCGCACGAAGACCAAGCGCTTTATCTGCAAGTCACGCGCGGGATAGCCAAGCGCGATCATGCTTTCCCCGCGGGCGTCACCCCCACTGTATTCATCATGAGCAACCAGTTGAGCACGCCAACGGCACAGGCGGTGTCCGAAGGCGTGAAGGCTCTGACCTTGCCCGACAATCGCTGGCTGCGTTGCGATATCAAATCCACCTCGCTCCTCCCCAACATCTTGTTGCGCCAAGCCGCCGTGGACGCCGGTTGCGCGGAGGCGGTGATGGTGCGCGATGGCTTTCTCACGGAAGGCGCGGCGAGCAATATTTTCGTGGTCAAGAACGGGACTTTGTTGTGCCCTCCCAAGAGCCATTTGATCCTACCCGGCATTACCTACGACGTCGTGCTGGACCTGGCTCGCAAGGGCGGCATACCCGTGGAGATACGCGCCGTGCCAGAAGCGGAATTGCGCGGCGCGGACGAAGTGTGGCTCTCGTCTTCCACACGCGAGGTGCTCGCCATCACCACACTGGACGGCAAACCGGTGGGAACCGGAAAACCCGGCGCGTTGTTCAAACGCATTCACGCACTCTTCCAAGAAGGCAAACGCCCTCGTCTCGCGCATCGCTAGGGTCCGTTGATAGTCATTTCATGACGCAAGAAACTCTAATCGATTTCCCCTGCGATTTTCCGCTCAAGGTAATGGGGCGCATGCAACCGGGCTTCGCCCAAGACGTGGTGTCCATCGTGAAGAAGTTCGCGCCGGATTTCGACGAGTCCACGGTGGAGATGCGCCCAAGCCGGAAGAAGAGTTACATCAGCCTCACCTGCATGATCAAAGCCACTTCGCGCGAGCAGTTGGATTCGCTCTACCAGGAACTGTGCGATCACCCGCTGGCGGTGATGGTGTTATAGCGTGAGGCGCGAGGCGTTAGGCGTTAGGCGTGAAGGCCGCTTGCAGGAAGCCGCGCGCCATCATGTCGTCCGGCGGCTCGGATTGGTGGAGTACGAGCCTACGTGGCGGGCCATGCGGGAGTTCACGAATACGCGCGGCGAATTCACGCCGAACGAATTGTGGTTGCTGGAGCATGAGCCGGTCTATACCTATGGCGTTGCGGGGCGCGAGGTTCATCTGCCGCGCGGGGCCGGCGCCATTCCGGTGCTGAAAACCGACCGGGGCGGGCAGGTGACTTATCATGGCCCGGGGCAATGGGTGGTGTACGTGCTGTGGAATCTCGCGCGCGATGGATTATCGGTGCGTAAGATGGTGCGCAAACTGGAGAACGCGGTGACCGGGTTGCTGAGTGAATACGGCATTAGCGCGGGCGGCAACGAAAACGCGCCGGGAGTTTACGTGAACGGCGCGAAGATCGCATCGCTGGGGCTCAGGATTCGGAAGGGCTGCAGCTATCACGGCCTGGCGCTCAACGCCGGCATGGATCTCGCGCCTTTTTCGTGCATCGATCCCTGCGGCATGCCCGGGCTACCGGTCACCCAGTTGCGCGATTTGGGCATCCATGCGAGCAAGGCCGAAACCGGCGAGAAACTACTGGAGCACGTGCTTCACCAAATGAGTATCCCAACATGAGCCAGCGCGAGACGGGCAGCGAGAAGACGGCGCGTAACCCCATCAAGATCATCCCCATCGCCCCGCTCAAAAAACCGGACTGGATTCGCGTCCGGCTGGGCGAGGGCGAGAACTTTCGCGCGGTGAAACAAGCTCTGCGCGAGAATAATTTGCACACCGTGTGCGAAGAAGCTTCCTGTCCCAACATCGGGGAGTGCTTCGGAAAGGGAACCGCGACCTTCATGATCCTCGGCGATTTGTGCACGCGCCGCTGCCCCTTCTGCGACGTCGCCCACGGGCGCCCAAAACCGCCCAGCCAAGCCGAGCCCGCCAATCTCGCGCGCACCATCGCCGCCATGAAATTGAAGTACGTGGTGATCACCAGCGTGGACCGCGACGACTTGCGCGACGGCGGCGCCCAGCACTTCGTGGATTGCATTCGCGCCGTGCGCGAGCAATCGCCCGGCACCCGAATCGAGATACTCACACCGGATTTTCGCGGCCGCTTGGACAAGGCCGTGGATATTCTCGGCCAAGCCTTGCCCGACGTGATGAACCACAATCTGGAGACGGTACCGCGCCTGTACAAGCAAGCGCGGCCCGGAGCGGACTATGCGCATTCCCTGAAGTTGTTGCAGGACATAAAGGCACACCATACTGGCATCACGACCAAGTCCGGGCTCATGGTGGGTTTAGGCGAAACCGATGACGAGATTTTGCAAGTCATGCGCGATCTGCGCGCGCACCAGGTGGACATGCTGACCATCGGGCAATACCTGCAACCCACGCGCGGGCATTTGCCCGTGCTGCGTTACGTGGAGCCCGCCATGTTCAAGCGCTACGAGCAGGAGGCTCGCGCCATGGGCTTTGTGCACGCCGCCTGCGGGCCCTTGGTTCGCTCAAGCTACCACGCCGACCAACAAGCTCACGACGCGGGCGTGAGTTAAGCGTGGCGCACCAATTCTTCGCGCCATGCCCCACGGGCCTGGAAGCGGTGCTCGCGCAAGAGCTCACGGCAACCGGCGCGGATAAGGTCACCCCCACACGAGGCGGCGCCAGTTTCGAAGGCAGCTGGGCCACCTGCTACAAAGTCAATCTATGGAGCCGCATCGCCAGCCGCGTGCTGTGGAAAGCCGCGAGTCATCCCTACCGAGACGAAGAGGACGTATACAGGCTCTGCTTCGCCATGCCATGGAGCAACTTATTTCAAGTCACCAGAACTATTCGCGTCAACGTTTCCGCCATTGGCTCGCCACTGCGTAGCTTGGATTTCATCACCTTGCGCATCAAGGACGCGGTGTGCGACCGCTTCCGCAAGGACACGGGCGAACGCCCTAGCGTCTCCACCACCTCCCCAGACATCCGCATCCACGCTTTCTTCGAAAAGTCTTTCTTCTCGGTTTACCTCGACACTTCGGGCGAAGCCCTCTTCAAACGCGGGTACCGCCTGGGAAGCACCGAGGCGCCGTTGCGAGAAAACTTGGCGGCCGGCATGCTGGCATTGTCAGGCTGGACGCCTGAACAGGCATTGTTGGACCCCATGTGCGGCACTGGCACTATTCTGGTGGAAGCGGCGCTCATCGCGCTCGGCATGGCGCCCGGCGCACAGCGCGATTTCGCCTTTGGCAAATTGCACGGCTACGACGCCGCTCTTTGGAGAAGCATCCGCTCCGAGGTACCGGTAGCCGCGAATCGCAAGCTACAAATTCACGGCAGCGACCGTGACCGCCGCCAAGTGGAAACCGCACGCAAGACTTTCTACGCCATGGGATTGGAGAACGCGGTGGAAATTGAAGTGTGCGATGTGTTGGAGCGAAAACCTCCGGCTGTTTCGGGCATCGTCTTGACCAACCCGCCCTACGGCGTGCGCCTGGAAACCGCGGAGGCCCTGGCGAACTTCTATCCGAAACTAGGAACCGCGCTCAAGCACAACTTCCCGGGCTGGACCGCCTATATCTTCACGGGCGACCTGGACCTCCCCAAGCGCATGGGCTTGAAGCCCTCTCGCCGCATCCCGTTGTTCAACGGATCGCTGGAATGCCGTCTCTACGAGATCAAGCTGGTGGCAGGGGCGATGAGGCGAGAAAGGCCGTGAAGGGTGAGGCGTGAAGCGTGAAGCGATACTTCACTTACCGCCGTCATCCCCTCACGTTTCACGTCTCACCCTTCACGGCAGTTACACTATATTCAAATGATCCAACCCTTCCATCATGTCGCGCTCCTTGGATTCCTTGCCGCGTAGCTTGATGGCGAGCCGCAGTTCGTTCATGGAGTCGGCGTTGCGCATGGCATCTTCGTAGCTGATGAGATCGGACTCGTAGAGGTCGAACAGCGCCTGGTCGAAGGTCTGCATCCCCCAACTCGCGGGACTTGGAGACGATGGATTTGATCTCGTGCACTTCGCCCTTGAAGATGAGGTCGGAGATCAAGGGCGAATTCAGCATGACCTCGAAGGCGGGTACCCGCCCTGGCCCCTTGCGCTTGGGTAGCAGGCGCTGGGAAATCATCGCCTTCAGGTTCAGCGACAAGTCCATGAGCAGCTGGGCCCGGCGCTCCTCGGGGAAGAAGTTGATGATGCGGTCCAAGGCTTGGTTCGCGCTATTGGCGTGCAAGGTAGCCAAACACAGGTGGCCAGTTTCGGCAAAAGTGACGGCGTGGTTCATGGTGCCTTGGTCGCGGATTTCGCCGATGAGAATCACGTCCGGCGCCTGCCGCAAGGTGTTCTTCAGCGCGCTTTCCCAGGATTCCGAATCCACCCCCACTTCGCGCTGGGTAATGAGGCAGTTCTTGTGCTCGTGCACGAATTCCTCCGGATCCTCGATGGTGATGATGTGCCCATGGCTATTCTCGTTACGGTAGCCCAGCATGGCGGCCAAGGTGGAGGATTTACCCGAACCCGTGGCGCCCACCACCAGCACCAGGCCGCGCTTGGTCATGCACACATCCTTGAGCACTTCCGGAATATTCAACTCGCTGAAACTGGGAATGCGCACGTTGATGACGCGCAAGACCATTCCGACGCGCGCCTGCTGAATGAAGGCGTTGACCCGGAACCGTCCCAGCCCGGGCGGATTGACCGCGAAATTACACTCCTTGGTGGCCTCGAACTCCTGGGCCTGCCGGTCGTTCATCATGGCCCGCGCCACTTCGAGCGTATGGGTTGGGGTCAGAATTTGGTTGGAGACGGGGGTCATACGGCCATCGATCTTCATGGCGGGCGGAAACCCTGCCGTGATGAACAAGTCCGAGGCCTTCTTGGCAATCATCACGCGCAACAACTCATGCACGAACTTGATGGATTGATCGCGTTCCATGAACTTTGATCTCCAGGTGGTTGGGGTCTGTTCCTTGTACCGGCCTTAGCCGGGGAAGGCGTCCTTGTTGGCGGCTTTTGCCCGCGCCTCGGCGGGAGCCACGATGTTGCGCTTGACGAGTTCTTGCAGGCACTGATCCAAGGTCTGCATGCCGAGCTGCGCGCCAGTTTGGATGGCGGAATACATCTGCGCCACCTTGGCTTCGCGAATCAAGTTGCGGATGGCCGGTGTGCCGATCATGATTTCGTGCGCCGCCACGCGGCCCGCCCCATCCTTGGTCTTGAGCAAGGATTGGGAGATCACCGCGCGCAAACTCTCCGAGAGCATGGCGCGAACCATTTCCTTCTCCGCGGCGGGAAACACGTCGATGATACGATCGATGGTCTTGGCGGCGGAACTGGTGTGCAGGGTACCGAACACCAAGTGGCCGGTTTCGGCGGCCGTCAGCGCCAGGCGGATGGTTTCCAAGTCGCGCATCTCGCCCACCAGAATCACGTCCGGATCCTCGCGCAAGGCCGAGCGCAGCGCATTGGCGAAACTCAGCGTGTGGGGCCCCACCTCGCGCTGGTTGATCAGGCACTTCTTGCTCTCGTGCACGAATTCGATGGGGTCTTCCACCGTCAGGATATGCCCGTAATCTTCCTCGTTGATGTAATTCACCATGGCCGCCAAGGTGGTGGATTTGCCGGAGCCCGTGGGCCCCGTGACCAACACAATCCCGCGCGGGGTGTTGGAGATATCCTTGAACACCGCCAGGGCTTTCAGATCTTCCGGCGACAGTACCTTGGAAGGAATGGTCCGCAGGACGGCGCCCGCGCCGCGGTTTTACACGAAGGCGTTCACCCGAAAACGCGCGAGATTGGGAATGGCGAAGGAGAAATCGCACTCCAGGTTCTCCTCGTACTGCTTGCGCTGGGAGTCGCTCATGATGTCGTACACCATGGCGTGCACGTCCTTGTGCTCCATGGGTGGCAGGTTGATGCGGCGCACGTCGCCATGCACACGAATCATGGGCGGCAGCCCCTAGGATAAGTGCAAGTCGGAAGCTTTGTTCTTCACTGCAAAGGCGAGGAGTTCGGCGATATCCATGGCTATAATCGGTGAGAGTTATGCGCTCCGCTGCGAGGGTCACGCACCTAATACCCCATGTGCGGCCCAAGCCTCGAATTTTTGTACTAGTCAATTGGCATGCCCAACGTTCCCGGCTCGTATCCGCCAGCGGATCTTCCCTCTACAACCGGCGATAACCTCAAGGCGGTACATGCTCGCATCATTCGGGCGTGCCAGCACGCCGGCCGTGATCCGAACGAAGTCGCCCTCATCGCCGTGAGCAAGACTTTCCCCGCCGGCGATATTCTGGCCGCCTACGCAGCCGGACAACGCGCCTTTGGTGAAAGCTACGTGGACGAGGCGATGGCCAAGATAACGGCATTGGCGCGAGAATCTTTGGCGCAACCCATCGAATGGCATTTCATCGGCCCCTTGCAAAGCAATAAAACCCGCGTCATTGCCGAGAATTTTCAATGGGTGCATGGCATTGGCCGGCTCAAGATTGCCCAGCGCCTGTCGGATCAACGTCCGCCGGCCTTGGGCCCGCTCAATGTATGCATACAGGTGAACATCAGCGGCGAGGCGTCGAAGTCGGGGGTCAGACCCGGGGAACTTCTCCCCCTCGCCCGCCAAATCTCCACACTACCCAACCTCAGGCTCCGGGGCTTGATGGCGATTCCGGAACCCACCTCCGATCCCGCGCTACAAAGGGTACCGTTCGCACGCCTGCGGCACTTGAAGGACAGCCTCGAAAAAGAAGGTTTGAATCTCGATACGCTCTCCATGGGGATGTCGGACGACCTGGAGGCAGCCATCGCGGAGGGTGCGACGCTGGTGCGTGTGGGGCGCGCGATATTTGGCGAGCGGCACTGAACCGCACGCCAAACCAACCCTATATACTCCCATCCTTACGGCGGTGAATCTGCGGCGAACCCATAACAAATAACCGGAGACCTTAATCATGAAGAAATTGCTAGTAGCCGCGATTTGCGGTCTGCTCTCGCTCTCAGTTCGAGCGGACGGCGTGCTCAATGCATACCAAACCATCAACATCAAGGCGCCCATTGGCAAGGTGTGGGATGCCGTCAAGGATTTCGACGGTCTGCACAAATGGCACCCCGTATTTTCCAACGATGTGATCAAATCGGGCACCAACAATGTGGTGGGCGCCATCCGCACGCTCACCGTCAAGGACGGGCCAAGCTTCGATGAGACGCTGTTGGAATGGAGTGCCGCCAAGCGCCGCTTCACGTACAACGTCATCGACCCCAATCCCTTGCCCATCAAGAACTACCAATCCACCATGGAAGTCATTCAGCTAAGCCCCGGCATCACCGCGATTCTTTGGCGCAGTGCCTTCGAAAATAACTCCGGGGGAAAAATGAAGGAAGAGGAGGTCATCAATTTCCTCAATGGCGCCTACAAGGCCGGCCTGGATCCGCTCAAGGCCTCTTTGTAGTAATGGCTCCCGTGCCCTCCGGAACCCATTCGGCGGGCCTCGCCATGACGTCCGAGTCCAGAACAACTTCGGTCACCTTCATCGGCGGAGGCAATATGGCCCGCGCCCTGATAGGTGGATTGCTTCAGCGCGGCTACAAGGCGGGGCAGTTTCACGTCGTGGAGATCAGCGAGAACGCAAGGCAGGCGTTGGAGAAGAAGTTCAAGGTTCGTACTTCGGCGAATTTATCCACCCAGCCGCCCGCAAATGGCGTGATAGTCCTAGCGGTAAAGCCGCAACAACTCCGCGAGGTTGCTCTTTCGCTCGCGCCGTTGTTGCAAAGCCAGCTCGTACTCACCATCGCCGCGGGAGTGCGATGCGGCGACCTGTCGCGATGGTTGGGGAACTATGGCCGCATCGCGCGCGCCATGCCAAACACCCCCGCCTTGGTCCTCGCCGGGGTTTCGGCTCTTTATGCCATGCCAGGGGTGGACGCCACGCAGCGCTCGCAAGCCGGGCAGATTCTGGCTTGCGTCGGATCGGTGATCTGGTTGGACGATGAGTCCCAGCTGGACGCAGTGACTGCCGTGTCCGGTAGCGGCCCAGCCTACGTGTTCTACTTTATGGAGGCCATGGAGGAAGCAGCGCTCGAGCTTGGGTTAAACACGCAACAGGCCAAGCAGCTCGTACTAGATACCTTTACCGGTGCGGCGAAACTCGCCTCCGCGAGCGCGGAACCCGCGGCCGTGCTGCGTGAACGCGTCACGTCCAAGGGCGGGACAACCGAGCGCGCGCTCTCCGAATTCGACGCAGCCCGCCTCAAGCAGCACATCGTTACCGGCGTGATATCGGCGGCGGCGCGCTCTCGCGAGCTTGGCGACACCTTCGGCCAACCGGCTTAAATATCTCGTGCTCATACAACCACTCATCTTCGTCCTCGAAACCTTTGCCGGGTTATTCGTATTCGCGCTACTGATGCGCTTTTACCTGCAATGGTTTCGCGCGGCCCCGCGCAATCCCGCCTCCTTATTCTTGCACGCTCTCACGGACTGGATCGTTCTACCCGCGCGCCGCCTCATACCCGGCCTATGGGGAATCGATCTCGCGAGTTTAGTCATGGCCTGGGCTTTCGAGCTCTTGCTCATGATATTGGTCGCGTCGCTTCAGGGCGTCCCGATCTCCGTTCTCAGCGGAGCTTCCTGGGTGGGGCTAGCCTTACTGGCAGTGGTGCGATTGATCAAGTTGACGATCTATCTCGTGATGTTCGCGGTAATCGTCCAAGCCGTCCTTTCTTGGGTGAATCCCTATAACCCGGCGGCACCCATTCTTAACAGCGTCACCAACCCCTTCCTGCGCCATTTCCGGCGGCGCATCCCGAACGTGGGGGGGGTGGATCTGTCCCCGTTGTTCGTGATTGTCGTGTGCCAGTTGCTTCTCATGGTGCCTATCGCCTGGCTGGAAAGAATGCTCGCGCTCTAGCACCCAGGCCCAGAGCGCCAAGCCTCTGGCCGTGCCGACGGGAATGCTAATTGCATTTTGGTTCGTTCCCAAGCATGAACCGAGGGATCTCCAACTCCCTGGGGCAACTAGCACACGAGATCATGAGCGAATCCCTGGAAGGACTCATCGAAGGTTATGGCCGCTGGCGGGAAGAGATTCGGGCGGGGATCGAATCCTTCCAGGCTTGGCTTGACCGTCACGGCCATGTCGACATCCAGCAAAGTCTGCGCATCTACGACGTCCTGGAAAACCTCAAGAACGACCGCTTGATCCTGGCTTTTCTCGCCGAGTATTCGCGAGGGAAAAGCGAGTTGATCAACGCCATGTTTTTCTCCGATTTCAAGCAACGCCTCCTCCCCTCCGACGTGGGCCGCACCACCATGTGCCACACCGAAATTTTCTACGATCCCAAGGACGAACCCTATATCCGGCTGTTGCCGATCGAAACGCGCAAGGAAGATCCCACCATTGGCATGTATAAGACACAGCCAGAACATTGGGTCACACTGCGTTTGAACATGTCGTCTCAAAAAGACGTTCTGCGAGCGATGGCCAGCTTGGCTGAAACGAAGCAAGTGACGGTGGGCAAGGCGGGAGAATTAGGGCTCCTGGACCCCAACGAAGCCTACTCCACGACCTTGGTGACCAAGGGCAAACTCGTGCAGATTCCCGCTTGGCGCCATGCCATGATCAACTATCCGCATCCTCTGCTGAAAAGCGGGTTGGTGATACTGGACACCCCCAGACTCAACGCACTGGGCACCGAACCGGAGTTGACGCTGCGCATGGTGCCCAATGCCCATGCCGTGGTGTTCTTGCTCGCCATGGATACCGGCGTCATTAAATCCGACATGGAAATCTGGGAACGCTACGTTCAAAGCTACCAGACCCGCCGTATCGCCTTGCTGAACAAGGTCGATCTGACTTGGGACGAGTTGAAGAGCGAGGAGGAGATCCAGCAATCCATTCAACGCCAGATCAAGCAAACCGCCGAGCTTCTCAAGCTTGGCCATGACCAAGTCATCGCGCTGTCAGCTCAAAACCCTGATTGCCCACGACATCATTCCCGCCAAGCAGCAAATCGTGCGAGATTCCGTATCGCTCGAGATGGGCGTCATGGTGGACGATTCTCTGCAGAGCCTGCGCGTGCAACTGGCGGCGGCACGAACAGAGCATCTCGAGCTCGCCAAACTCTCCGGGAAGAACCGGGACATCGCGCAAGCCATGCTTACCCGCCTGGAGCAAGACCGCGCGGAATACTTGAAACGCATGGAGAGCCTGCGAAAATCCTACGGCACGCTACTCAAGCAAGGCCATGCGCTAACGGCCGCCTTGTCGGACGAAAAAATCGAAAAGCTATTAGCGAAAAGCCGAAATGCCATCGAAGGCAGTTGGACCACGGCGGGATTGATGGGAAGCATGAACACCTTGTTCGGCAACTTCGCCTCGCAGTCGGACAACATTCTCGCCTTCGGTAGCGAAACGCGCGCCTTCGTCGAGGGTGTTTATACCGAGTTCAAGGAGAAGTTCGGAATCTCCAACGTTTCCTCGCCGGTCATCAATCTCGAAAAGCACATTCTCGATATGCAAGCCCTGCGAGGCGCCACCGAGAAGTTCTGCAAGGACCCGGTGAACGTGATGACCGAGAAGCATTTTCTGGTGAGAAAGTTCTACGGCGGATTGGTGACCGAAGCACGGGAAGTGTTCCGCCAAACACGCAAGGAGCTGGACCACTGGGTGCGCAACGCCTTGCAACCCATCGCCAAGCATCTCAAGGAGCACCAGGCCCTGCTCGAAAAGCGCGTTGAGAATCTCAAGAAAATCTCACAAGATCTTTCCACGCTGCAATTGCGAATCAAGCAGGCCGAGGCCCGCAAGATGGTTCTGGGGCAGCAAGTGGGCGAGCTACAGCATTTCAAGCAGCAGATGCTTGGGGAAGTTGAGCCTTTAGCGGTGGCGGCGCGCGCCGCATAAAAAAACGGGCGCCCGAAGGCACCCGTTTTTTCCTGCAAGGTAACTGGCTTCAGCCAAATTAGAACGTGTGCTTGATGCCGGTGTAGAGGCCCGTATGGCTCGCGCCGTTCACGTTATTGTTGTGCGCCCCGCCAGCTAAGATGTAGTTGGCCGCATCGCCGTTCGTAATGGTCCCTAAGATGACCTGCAATTGGCTCTGCTTGGACAGATTGTGGAAGTAGCCGATTCCGAACAACGTGGCGCCTGTCTCGGATCCAACACAAGCCGCTGCAGCGACTTTCGTGCAGTGGGCGTCCATGGCCTGGCCGAGTTCCACCCCAATATAGCCGCTGGCGAGGTTGAGCTTCACGCCCACCCAG
>SHXO01000065.1 GCA_009693245.1 Betaproteobacteria bacterium
GTTGATCAAGCGGGCCGCAAAAAGCGCATTAGCCCCGCAAGGGGTCAATCCGTGTGCGGTTAGGTAAGTTGGATTCAAAGCCAGTGAAGAGGCTCGCAAAACGCCTTGAAAGGCGCGAAATAACTCGGCTGAAGGTCACCTGGCCGAGAATGAAACTCATTTCGCTAACGCGGTAAGAGATCCGTCGTAGAAAAGTTATTATTAGAGGTGCCCTTAAGCTGATGGCTCGATGTACCTAGACATGTTTGTGAAAAGCGGGTTCAACGGATATCCTTCGCCTTGAAGCCAGCAAGGATGTCCCAGGATGAACAGCAACGATATGAAGGAAGCCGCCGCCAAAGCCGCCATCGCGCACGTGCCAGATGGGTCCATCGTGGGCGTGGGAACGGGCTCCACGATGAACTATTTCATCGACCAACTCATCAAGATCAAGGGGCGCATAGATGGGGCGGTGTCCAGTTCCAAGGCTTCCACGGAGCGCCTGAAGGCGGGCGGCATCCACGTTTTCGATCTCAATAGCGCCCCGGACGTTCCGGTCTACGTCGATGGCGCGGACGAGGTGACCGAACATCTTTACATGCTCAAGGGCGGCGGCGGCGCGCTCACGGGAGAAAAAATCGTGGCCGCGGTCACGCGCAAGTTCATATGCGTCGCGGACGAATCGAAGCTGGTTTCCGTGCTGGGCAAGTTCCCGCTTCCCGTAGAGGTGATTCCCATGGCGCGCAGCTATGTGGGGCGGGAATTGGTTCGCCTGGGCGGCCATCCGGCCTTGAGGACTGGTTTTGTCTCCGATCATGGTAACGTCATCCTGGATGTGCATGGCCTGAGCATCGTGAACCCCGTTGAGCTGGAGGCGAAGATCAACCAAATCCCCGGTGTGGTGACCAACGGGTTGTTCGCGCAACGTCCGGCAGATCTCTTGCTTTTGGGCACGCCTCAAGGGGTGAGGACAATAAAGCGCTAGATGAAACTTGCCCGTCACATTTTTCTCGTACACTCGGGAAGTTTCGGCCAAGCCCGGACAATCCAAGGGGGCTCACTCGATGAATCATAGCGAACATATCTCCAAGCAATTCGACGCCGAACTCGAATCCCTGCGCTCGCGCGTGCTCCAGATGGGCGGTTTGGTGGAGCAGCAGGTCGGCATGGCCGTGGAGGCCCTGGTGAGCGGAAATCTCGATCAATGCTCCGTCATCGTCGCCAACGATCATAAGGTCAACGGCATGGAGGTGGGGATCGACGAGGATTGTAGCCACATCATTGCCCGCCGCCAGCCTGCCGCCGGGGATTTGCGCCTCATCATGACGGTGATCAAGACCATTACCGATCTGGAGCGCATCGGCGACGAAGCGGCTAAGATCGCCCGCATGGCGAAGCTGATCAATTCCGGCGACCGGGTGCAGCATCCGCGGCTGGTGGAGATCCGGCGCATGTCCTCCATGGCGGTGGACATGCTGCGCAAGGCGCTGGATTCTTTCGCGCGGCTTGACGTGAGCGGTTCCGCCGAGGTGGTGCGCACCGACCAGCACGTGGACGACGAATTCCGCGCCATTTTGCGCCAGCTCATCACCTTCATGATGGAAGACCCGCGCACCATCTCCGCCTCCATCGAAATCTTGTTCATCGCCAAGGCCCTGGAGCGCATCGGGGACCACGCCAAGAACATCTCCGAGTACGTGATCTACATGGTCAAGGGCAAGGATGTGCGCCACGGCACGCTCGAGGAAATAGAACGCGAAATCCTGGCGTAGATAATTCCTGGCGGGCCACGGTGAACTCTCCACACCCCACCCTGGCGGCGGTTGATCTGGGGTCCAACTCCTTCCGGTTGCAGGTCGCGCGCGTGGAAGGCGACCAGCTGTATCCGTTGGATTCCTTGCGCGAACCCGTGCAACTGGCCGCTGGCCTTTCCCCGGAAAAAATCCTGGAAGAATCCGCGCAAGCCCGCGCGCTGGAATGCCTGAGCCGCTTCGGCGAACGCTTGCGCGGATTCGCGCCCGAAGACGTTCGCGCCGTGGGGACCAATACCTTTCGGGTGGCCAAGAATTCTCGCGAGTTCATGCGCAAGGCTCAATCCGCCCTCGGGTTTTCCATAGACATCGTGGCCGTCCGCGAAGAGGCGCGCCTCATCTATCTTGGTGTCGTTCACAGCTTACCCATGACGCACGCCAAGCGCCTGGTGGTGGATATCGGCGGCGGATCCACGGAATTCATCATCGGCGCCGGCATGAAACCGCAAAAGCTCGAAAGCCTCTACATGGGTTGCGTGAGTTACAGCGTGCGTTACTTCGCGGATGGCAAGACCGGCAAGGGTAATATGAAGCAAGCGGAGGTGGCGGCCCGCATGGAATTGCAGACGATCGCCAAGCAGTTCCGCGCCGGGCATTGGAGCGAGGCCGTGGGTTCCTCGGGAACCGCCCGTACTCTCGGAGATCTTCTGCAAGCCCAGGGCTGGGGCGATGGCTCGATCACCAGCGAGGGCCTTGGTAAACTACGCAATCTGCTGCTTAAGGTCGGCAGCGCGCAAGCCTTGAACCTACCCTCGCTTCGACCCGACCGCGCGGCCGTATTGCCAGGAGGGCTCGCCATAATGTCGGCATTGTTCTCCGAATTGGGAATCGAGCGCATGATCTTGGCCAATGGCGCCATGCGCCAAGGCATTCTTTACGACATGCTGGGCCGTTTTCACCAGCACGACATGCGCGACACGACGGTGGCGCGCTTCATGAAGCGCTACCACGTGGATATGAAGCAGGCGCGCCGCGTCGAGATGCTCGCCCTGGAACTGCTGCGGCAATTCTCCGGTGATTTACACCTCGATCCCGGTTACCCGTTGCATTTACTGTCCTGGGCCGCGCGCTTACATGAGATCGGGTTGACGGTAGCGCATAGCGGATATCACAAGCACTCGTCCTACGTGATCTCCTTCGCCGACATGCCAGGGTTCTCCAAGACCGAGCAGGCTCGCCTTGCCATGCTCGTACTCGCTCACCGCGGGACCATGGAAAAAATGAAAGGCCAAATCCCAGACTCCCTGGATATGGCCATGGTCATGGCGCTGCGCTTGTCCGTCCTTTTTCATCGCAGCAGGACAGATGTGCAACTTCCCGCGCTGGAAGCCCACTGCGATGGCAAACGCTTCACACTCGGGCTTGACCCAGCGTGGGTGGCGGCCAATCCCCTTACCGCCGTCGCGCTCAAAGAGGAAGCAAAGGAGTGGAGGAAAGCCGGCGCGTCTCTCGAAATTGCGGCGCTGGACGCGATCTCCGAGGCGGTGGCCGCTCCATAGAATTGCCGCTTAGGGCTGGATCGTGACGCCCGTGGTCTTGGATTGGCGTAAAGGACCGGTCGATATCAAAAGGCAGTTTGGTTCCGGTAGCGGCCAGCACGGAGAATAGGGTGCTTGACCCAGTGAGCAGCGTATAGCCATCGGGTTTGGCACTTGCGACATAGGCCGCGCCAATCGTTCCGCTCGCCCCGGGCCGGATCTCCACGATCACCGGTTGTCCGAGATCGCGCGCAACGAGGTCCCCGATACGGCGAACCCAGATGTCCACGACTCCGCCCGCGGGAAAGGGCACGACAATCTTTATCGGCCGGCTCGGATAGGGTTCCGCTGCGGCGCCCAATGATTGAAGCAGCATTGCACTCAGAGGGCAAAAACTTGGGGGAACGGCCCGCCTGAGTACATTCTGTTCCCCGTAGAAACACTAGGCTACCCTCACTCCAACGTGGCCCCCGAAACCTTCACCAATTGCGCGCCGTACTCATATTCCTTCCGCACGAATGTGGCGAACTCCTCCGGCGTTCCCTTAAGTTCCACTCCGCCGGCGTTGGCAATGGTCTGCTGAATGTCTTGTCCCGCTCGCACCCTGGTTATTTCCTCGTTGAGCCGGCCGATGATGGCCTTCGAAGTTCCTTTTGGAGCGAAAACGCCACTCCAACTAGCTACCTCCAAACCCGGAATGCCTTGCTCGGCGATGGTGGGTATATCGGGCACCGCCGGATTGCGCGCAAGGGAAGTGATGCCGAGGGCCTTTAGTTTTCCTGCTTTTACCTGGGCCATGACCGGCGTGTAAAAATCGAAGGCGGCATCGATCTCGCCCGTGAACAAGGCGGTGACGATGCTTGGTGTGCCTCCCTTGTAGGGCACATGCACGAGGTTCAGTCCTGTCTTGTGCCTGATCCATTCCATCGCCACGTGCGGCGAGGTGCCGATGCCTGGGGAACCGTAACTCATTCCACCGCTCTTCATCTTGGCGTGTTGCATCCACTCCGCCAGGTTATTGGCCGGCGAGGTGCCTGGGACAAACAGATACATGTATCCCTTGACGACCGGCGCCACGGGAATGAAATCCTCCCTCGCCGTATAGGATAACTTGCGATAGATGTGCGGGTTCATCGCGAAGATCGCTTGAGAGGCGAAGAGCAGCGTATACCCGTCTGGCGGCGACTTGGCTACTAGGTCGGCTCCGATGTTACCGCCGGCGCCGGGCTTGTTATCCACGATGACGTTTTGGCCGAGCCCTTCGCCCAATCCCTTCGCAAGCAACCGGGCGTACCGGTCTCCGGCTCCACCCACGGCAGCCGGCAACACCATGCGTATGGGTTTGGCCGGGTATGTATCGGCTGCCTCGCTGTTCGCGGCACGCACCAAGCTGCCGGTGGCTCCGAGGGCGGCTAGCGCCTTGAGGGTCTCTCGTCTGTTCATCATCGTTCCTTCGGTCCAGGTTAGGCCGGTTAAGCAAGGTGGGCAATACGACGAAGATACTAGCGCATTCGATATGAGCCGGCTTATGACCAATCTTGGCTAACGAGACCGGGCACTCGCTGAAACTCGCGAAGATTGTTGGTGACAAGGGTTGCACCAATGGCTAATACGTGTCCCGCGATCAAGGTGTCCAATGGACCAATCGGGGTGCCCAGTTCTTTCAAGGCTGCTCGCAATCGCCCGTATGCTCTAGCCGCATTCTCGTCAAAAGGCACCACGTCGAACTCCGCGAGGAACCTTTCAAGGCGCAGCAAGTTGTCCTGTTTTCGCTTGCTTGCCCACGCGCCAATCTGAAGTTCGGCCGCGGTCACCGATGACAGTAGAACTTCACCTCGCGACAAGCCATCCATTCGCCGAATAATGCGCTCGAAACCTGGCCGCCGGTTAAGAACAAAAACGCATATGTTCGTATCCAACACAAACATATCTAATCGAGGGATGTCCGCGTTTCTGCTTGTGGAGGTTGCTCTCTCTCGATTCCCATTGGTCCGATAGCCTGGAGCGTTTCAAGCAAATCCTCCGCTCGGTACTTCTTGGGAAATAGCATGACGATGCGGCCGACACGCTTGATGACCACCTCATCCTCTTCGAAGCGAAAATCCTTGGGCAGTCTAACGGCTTGGCTGTTACCACTGATAAAGATACGCGCTGTTTGCATGGAACCCTTGGGTGATTGGAATGTATATTGTCAGTATATACGACCTACGCTTAGTGCAGCTTCACATGCGGCTCCGTTCGCCGGGTGATGATGCGCGCCAGGGTATCGAGGAATACCTTCGTGAATCCGTGCAGCGCGTATTCGTGCATCTTGTAGAGCGAGCGGTACATGAGCATGGCGAAGTAACCTTCGATCATCCAACTGCCGCGCGTGATCGCACCCATCAGGCTTCCCACCGTGCTGAAATTTCCCAAGGACACGAGGGAGCCGAAGTCGCGGTACTTGAAGGGCTCCAAGGGTTGGCCTGCGATGTGGCGGGGGAGCATCTTCAAGAGATGCGATGCTTGCTGGTGTGCCGATTGCGCGCGCGGAGGAATGGTGTATTGCTTCTCCGGCCAAGGGCAGCAACCGCAGTCGCCCAGAGCGAAGATGTTCGGGTCGCGTGTGGTTTGCAGGGTCTGTGTGACTACGAGTTGGTTGATGCGGTTGGTTTCGAGTTCGCCGATGTCTTTCAAGAAATCGGGCGCCTTAATCCCCGCCGCCCACACGACCAACTCCGCCGGTATATCTCGCCCCGCGGCGGTTCGCACGCCGCGCTCCGACACCTCGGTGACGCGCTCGCCGGCCAAGACCTCCACCTTGAGTTTGCGCAGAAGGTCCAGAACGGTACGGGACAGCCGTTCAGGCAGCGCGGGCAGAATCTTGGGCGCCGCTTCGATGAGGGTGATCTTGATGTCGCGCTCCGGATCGATGCGCTCCAACCCAAAGGCGACGAACTCGCGGGTGGTGTTGTGCAACTCGGCGGCGAGTTCCACACCAGTGGCGCCCGCCCCGATGATGGCGATGTGCAACTGGCCCGGACCAAGGGGTTGGGCCTGCGCACTCGCGCGGAAACATGCGTTCAGCAAGCGGGAATGGAAAAGCGCCGCTTGTTGCGGATTGTCCAAGGCGATGGCGTGCTCCGCCGCGCCCGGAGTACCGAAATCGTTGACCGTGCTGCCCACGGCCATGACCAAGGTATCGTAGGGCACGGTACGGCGCGGAATGACTTCCTTTCCGCGCTCGTCCAAGGTGGCGGCCACTTGGATTTCCTTGCGCTCGCGGTCCAGGCCATCCATTCGCCCCAGCCGGAATTGAAAGTGATGCCAGCGCGCCTGGAACAAGTAGTCCAGCTCATGGTCGTTTAGATCCATGCTGCCCGCCGCGACCTGATGCAGCAAGGGCTTCCAGAGGTGGGTGCGCGATTGGTCCACCAGCGTGATGAGCGCCTGGCGTTTCTTGCAGAGCGTGTCGCCCAAGCGAGTCGCAAGCTCCAGGCCGCCAGCACCACCGCCCACGATGACGATGCGATGAGGGGAGTTCATTGTTGGATTCCAAGGAGGTGAAAAACAAAGCGCCGCGAAAGCGGCGCTTTGCATGATGGGTAAAGGGAAAAGCTAGGCCGCCGCGACCTTCGGCGCGGGTTTCCGCACTTCGAGCAGGCCTTGCTTCACCGCGCGATTGGTGGCGGATAACACGGCGCGCAATGTCGCCGTAACGATGTTGCTGTGCATGCCCACACCATAGAGGGATTGCTCGCGGCCGATGCGGATCTGCACGTAGGCCACGGCGGTGGCATCTTCGCCGCTGCCGACGGCGTGCTCGTGATAATTCATCACGTGAAAATCCAGTCCGCAACCTTCGCTCAGAGCATGAACGAAGGCGTCCACTGGCCCGTTGCCCTTGCCGGCGATGGCGATCTCGCGGCCATCCAGCTTCAGGCGCACGGTGACGTGCTCGATGTCGCTGCGCCCTGCATCATGCGTGATACGGTGCTCCACGAAGGCAAGGGGCTGGTCGCGTTCCACATACTCTTTGTCGAAGGCAGCCTTGATTGCGGCGGAGGAGAGTTCCTTTCCTGTGGCATCGGTAATGGCTTGAATGACCCGGCTGAATTCGATTTGTAGTAGGCGGGGAAGAGTGAGGTTGTAATCGCGTTCCAGCAGGTAGGCGATGCCACCCTTGCCCGATTGGCTGTTCACGCGAATCACCGCGTCGTAGGCGCGGCCCAGGTCGGCGGGGTCGATGGGAAGATAGGGCACTTCCCAAAAATCGCCGGCCTTGCGCGCGGCCAATCCTTTCTTGATGGCGTCCTGGTGGGAGCCGGAAAACGCCGTGAACACCAACTCGCCGCCGTACGGATGGCGTGGGTGCACGGGCAGTTGATTGCAATGCTCGACCGTGCGGATCACGGCGTTGATGTCGGAGAAATCCAGTCCTGGATGGATGCCTTGGCTGTAGAGATTGAGCGCCAAGGTCACCAAGCACACATTGCCGGTGCGTTCGCCGTTGCCGAACAAGCAACCTTCCACTCTGTCAGCGCCCGCCATGACGCCTAGTTCGGCGGCCGCCACGGCACAGCCTCGGTCATTGTGGGGATGCAGCGAAAGCACGATGCTGCCGCGATGGGCGATATGGCGGCCGAACCACTCGATCTGGTCGGCGTAGACGTTGGGCGTGGACATCTCCACGGTGGCCGGCAGATTGAGAATGACCGGTCTTTGGGGCGTGGGCTTCCATACCTCGTTCACCGCATCGCAGATTTCGACGGCAAAATCCAATTCCGTCCCCGTGAAACTCTCGGGCGAATACTGAAAGATCCACTCAGTCTCGGGTTGCTCTCGGGCGCAGTCGCGAACGACCTTGGCCCCTTCGACCGCGATGTCCACGATGCCAGTGCGGTCCATCCCGAACACCACGCGCCGCTGCACCGTCGAAGTGGAATTGTACAAATGCATGATGGCGCGCTTGACGCCGCGCAGGGACTCGAAGGTGCGGCGGATGAGCGGCTCGCGCGCCTGCGTGAGTACCTGGACCGTGACGTCGTCCGGAATCAGATTCTCTTCGATTAGCTTTCGTACAAAATCAAAATCCGTCTGCGACGCAGCGGGGAAACCGATCTCGATTTCCTTGAAGCCAGTCTTCACCAGCAGGGTGAACATGCGCAGCTTGCGCTCCGCGTCCATGGGTTCGATCAGCGCCTGGTTGCCGTCGCGCAGATCGACGCTGCACCAAACAGGCGGCTTGGCGATGACTTGGTGGGGCCAAGTCCGGTCTGGCAACGGAACCGGGAGGAAGGCGGGGTATTTTTGCGATGGAATCTTGATCATGATGGCACTCGCACTGATTGGACTACGCCACAACCGCCTGGCGGCACCAGGCGGGCTTGGGGTACAACGGATGGGAGTTTAGATTATGTGCGCGCTGGGCGCAGCAGCAGGCGAGCCAGCAGGAGGCTGGCGGAGGGTAAGGAGAGCGATAAGGCCTGTGTAGTCATGGACGAACTATAAGGGGTTCGAAAACACCGTGCAAGGGTTTTTTCCGCTACGAAGGATCCACCCGGTCTACCGGAGGCGCCGGCTTATTCCGAAAGTATTCGAAGGCCCACATGACATAGCCAGATAGGCCGTAGGCCAGGAACACAAAGAACAGCAACTCCGGGAGGTTGCTGGTCACCTGCAGTAAGAAAACCATGAACAAGGCGATGGCGACGAGTACCCAGAAGGGTACGCTGCGGCGCAGGTTGATGTCCTTGCCACTCCAGAACTTGATGCTCGTGACCATGGTGAGCCCCGCGAACAGCGCGATGACCCATGCGCCCGCGCGCCAGTCATGGGGGGCGAGGTGAAACGATTCTAGGGTCCAAATGAAGCTCGCCAGGATGCCGGCGGCCGCCGGGCTGGGCAGGCCTTGGAAGTAGCGCTTGTCCACCACATCGATGTTGGTGTTGAAGCGTGCCAAGCGCAGCGCAGCGCAGGCGCAGTAGACGAAGGCGGCTACCCAGCCTAGCTTGCCCATGCCTTTGAGGGCGTACTCATAGAGCACCAGCGCCGGGGCCGCACCGAAGGACACCATGTCCGACAGGCTATCCAACTCCGCGCCGAAGGGACTTTGCGTGTGAGTCCAGCGGGCCACGCGCCCATCCAATCCGTCCAGCACCATGGCGACCAGAATGCCCATGGCGGCTAGTTCGTACTTATTATTCATGGCTTGCACGATGGCGTAGAAGCCAGCGAACAGCGCGGCCGTGGTGATGGCATTGGGTAGCCAATAGATACCCGGTCGGCGTATGCGGCCGCCGCTCAGCCACTTAGGCTTGGATCCTGGATAGTTCATGACGGCGGGATTTTAACGGACGCGCTCAGCCAAGCCTGGCAACGATGGTCTCGCCGGCGGTGGTGATGTCCCCCACGCTCACCAGCGGCCGGGCTGAAGCAGGCAGATACAGGTCCACGCGGGAGCCGAAGCGAATGAAGCCATAACGCTGGGCGCGAACCACGGCGTCGCCTTCCTTCACGTAGCACAGGATGCGGCGCGCGATGAGCCCGGCGATTTGCACGCAGGCGATGTCCTCGCCGCTCGTGGTCTTAATCCAAAGCGCTTGCCGTTCGTTATCGGAAGAGGCTTTATCCAGCGCCGCATTGAAGAAACTGCCCGTGTTGTACCAGGTGCGCTCGATTTTCCCGTCCACCGGGCTGCGGTTGGAGTGAACGTTGAATACGTTCATGAAGACGCTGATCTTCAGCGCCTCCCGTTCGAGATAGTGGTCCCGGGTCTTCTCCACCACCAGCACCCGCCCGTCGGCGGCGGATACCACGATTCCCTCTTCCTGGGGCGCCACCCGCGGCGGATCGCGAAAGAACTGCAAGATGAAAACGAAGATGGCCCAAAAAGGCCACGACCACCCTCCGAGATAAACACTCGCGACAAGGGAAATCGCACCCGCGATGACCAGATGAGGCCACCCTTCACGGGCGATCAGCGCATGCTGAACGCCACGCCTCCCTCCTCCCGCCTCACGCCTCACGCCTTCACTAGTTCTTAGACTGATCCACCAGCCGCCCCTTCTTGAGCCAGGGCATCATGGCGCGCAGCTTCCCGCCGACCACTTCGATGGGATGCTCGCGGCCAATGCGGCGCAAGGCGTTCAATTTAGCGGCACCGGTTTGGTTCTCCAGCAAGAATTCCTGGGCGTAGGCGCCGGTCTGGATTTCCTTTAGGATTCGGCGCATTTCATTCTTGGACTCTTCCGTGATGATGCGCGGGCCACGGGTGAAATCGCCGTACTCGGCATTGTTGGAAATGGAGTAGCGCATATTGGCGATGCCGCCTTCGTACATCAGATCCACGATGAGCTTCAATTCATGCAAGCACTCGAAGTAAGCCATTTCGGGGGCGTAGCCAGCCTCCACGAGCACCTCGAAGCCCGCTTGTACCAGCGCCGTGGTTCCGCCGCAAAGTACGACCTGCTCTCCGAATAGATCGGTTTCGGTTTCTTCGCGGAAGTTGGTCTCGATCACGCCCGCGCGCGCGCCACCGATAGCGGCCGCGTAGGACAGAGCGATATCGCGCGCACGGCCGCTCTTGTCTTGTGCCACGGCGATTAAGCAGGGCGTTCCTGCGCCCTGCTGGTATTGGTTGCGCACCGTGTGCCCGGGGGCCTTGGGCGCGATCATGACCACATCCAGATCCTCGCGCGGGATGACTTGGCCGAAGTGGATGTTGAATCCATGGGCGAAGCCCAAGGTTGCGCCCTTCTTCATGTTGGGCGCGACTTCGCTGCGATAGGTGGCGGCGATATGCTCATCGGGCATCAGCATCATGACGAAGTCCGCGGCCTTCGAGGCTTCCGCCACTTCCTGGACGTTGAGCCCGGCGTTCACCGCCTTTGCCCACGAAGGGCCGCTCTTGCGTAATCCCACGGTGACCTTTACTCCGGATTCGTGCAGGTTGAGCGCATGCGCATGCCCCTGCGAGCCATAGCCGATGATGGCGATTTGCTTGCCCTTGATGAGCGATAGATCGGCGTCTTTATCGTAATAGACTTTCATGGATTCCTCGTCGGTTAGGCGTGAGGCGTGAGGCGTGAGGCGTTTGGGGGTAGGGGCTTTCGCCTTACGCCTCACGCCTCACGCCTCGCCCCACTAGATCTTAAGTACCCGGTCCCCCCGCCCAATTCCCGAGGCGCCGGTGCGTACGGTTTCCAGAATGGCGGCGCGTTCGATGGCGTTCAGGAACGCATCGAGTTTTTGACCGTTTCCCGTGAGTTCGATGGTGTAGGACTTGTCGGTGACATCGATGATGCGCCCGCGAAAGATGTCGGCGGTGCGCTTCATCTCCTCGCGGTCCTTGCCGGCGGCGCGCACTTTAACGAGCATCAATTCGCGCTCGATATGTTCGCCGTCGGATAGATCGACCACCTTCACCACGTCCACCAATTTGTTCAGTTGCTTGGTAATCTGCTCGATGATTTCGTCGGAGCCGGCGGTGACTACCGTCATTCTCGAAAGCGTTGGGTCTTCCGTGGGCGCGACCGTGAGCGACTCGATGTTATAGCCGCGCGCGGAGAATAGCCCGGCCACGCGCGACAACGCGCCGGATTCGTTTTCTACCAAAAGCGAAAGGATGTGACGCATTTTCCATTACACGAGAATCATCTCGGACAGCCCTTTGCCGCCCGGGATCATGGGAAAAACGTTCTCAGTCTGGTCCGTCACGATGTCCATGAATACGAGGTCGTCCTTGCGCGCGAAGGCCTCGCGTAGCGCCGGTTCCACATCGGCCGGTTTGTCGATACGCATGCCCACGTGCCCGAAGGCTTCGGCGAGCTTCACGAAGTCTGGAAGCGCATCCATATAGGATTCGGCGTAGCGGTTGCCGTGGAAGAATTCCTGCCACTGCCGCACCATGCCCATGTAGCGGTTGTTCAGATTGAGAACCTTGATGGGCAGCCGGTACTGTTTGCAGGTGGACAGTTCCTGGATGCACATCATGACGCTGGCTTCGCCGGTCACGCAGGCCACATCCGCGTTCGGATGCGCAAGCTTGACACCCATGGCGTAGGGAATACCCACGCCCATGGTACCGAGCCCGCCGGAGTTGATCCACCGGCGCGGCTTGTTGAATTTATAGAATTGCGCGGCCCACATCTGATGCTGGCCGACGTCGGAGGTGAGGAATAACTCCCCCTTGGTGAGCTCGTAGAGTTTTTCCAGCACGAACTGAGGCTTGATGAGGGGCGAGGTACGGTCGAACTTGAGGCAGTCGCGGCCACGCCAGGAGCCGATTTGCGCCCACCAGGCATCGAGGTTCTCCTTCACGGGTTTGTCCGCGGAGGCGGCCAGTAAGCGGTTCATCTCTTGCAACACCTCCACCACGTGGCCCACGATGGGGATATCGGCCTTGACGCGCTTGGAGATGGAGGAAGGGTCGATATCGATCTGGATGATCTGGCGGCCTTCCTGGTGGAAGTGCTTGGGGTTGCCGATTACGCGGTCGTCGAAGCGCGCGCCCACGGCCAGCAACACGTCGCAGTTCTGCATGGCCATGTTGGCTTCGTAGGTGCCGTGCATGCCGAGCATGCCCACGAACAAAGGATCCGTGGCCGGATATCCGCCCAGGCCCATCAAGGTGTTCGTACACGGATAGCCCAGAGTACGCACGAACTGGGTGAGTTCCGCGGAAGCCCCGCCCTGGATCACGCCGCCGCCCGTGTAAATCATCGGGCGCTTGGCCTGCATGAGGAGTTGCACGGCCTTCTTGATTTGCCCGCTATGACCCTTCACCACCGGGTTGTAGGAGCGCATCGATACGTGTTCGGGATAATGGAAGGTGGTTTTTTGCTGGGTGATGTCCTTCGGGAAGTCCACCAACACGGGTCCGGGGCGGCCGGTCCTGGCCACGTAGAAGGCCTTCTTGATGGTTAATGCGATGTCCCGCACGTCCTTGACCAGGAAGTTGTGCTTCACGCAAGGCCGGGTAATGCCCACCGTATCGACTTCCTGGAACGCATCCTCGCCTATGGCGTGGGTGGGCACTTGGCCCGTAAGCATGACCAGGGGAATGGAATCCATGTAGGCGGTGGCGATGCCGGTCACCGCGTTGGTCACACCAGGGCCGGAGGTCACCAGGGCGACGCCGACCTTATCGGTGCTGCGGGCATAGGCGTCCGCAGCATGCACGGCGGCCTGCTCATGGCGCACCAGGATGTGCTTGACCTTGTCCTGCTGAAAAATCGCGTCGTAGAGCGGTAATACAGCCCCACCGGGGTACCCAAAAATGTACTGGATGCCCTCTTCCTGAAGGCAGCGCACAATGATCTCGGCACCGCTCAACTCGGTCTGAGATCTCACTCCCGGCGTGGTCATTTCCATGGTTTTTGCCATACACGAACATAAAGACGGAACGACGGAATTTACCCGGGGCGGCAGGCCCGGTCAAGAAAACGACCTGAAATAGCACGGGGTGCTTCTCAGCGGTGAGCGCGCACCCAATCGCGCCAAGGCGCGAAAAGTGCCGGGCTGTGGGTGGCGACGATGGAGCGCTTCCATGGACTGCCCGAATCGAACTCATCTTGATCCAGGGTGCACATGCACCCTCCGGCCTCCTCTAGGATCAGCGATCCGGCGGCGTAATCCCACAGTTTCTGCCCGCCGTGCAGGTACAGATCGAAGCGGCCGGCCGCCAAGTAGCACCATTCCAAGGTTCCGGCGCCATAGTTTCGCTGGCTCATGTAGGGCGGGGCGCTCACCAACTCCCGCGAGATCTTGCTGCCCAGGCGCTTGAAATCCACGTTGGCCATGGCGCCACGAAGCGCCGGAGTTTGTCCCTTCAAGGATAGACGCTGGGCGCCCAGGAAGGCGCCGCCGCCGCGCTCGGCATGGAATAACTCGCCGGACACCGGATCGTAGACCACCCCCAACACGCTCTTGCCCCTGCGCATCAAGGCTACCGATATGGCGAAATAGGGGATTCCGTTGACGAAATTCGAGGTGCCGTCAATGGGATCCACACACCACAGTCCCTCCTCGCCCGCCAACCATTGCTCCACTTGATCGTCTTCGGACATCTCTTCCGCCACCACGGGTAGCAGGCAAATTGCCCTCAGACCCCGCTTGAGCGCATCCTGCGTCGCGATGTCGGCATCGGTACACAGGCTTCCGTCCACTTTTCGCTGGGAGGCAACATTCAAATAGCGCGGCATGATCTCGCGCGCGGCCACCTGCCGGACCAGGCCGCTCACTTGAAATACGAGGGAGGAGGGTGCGGAAGGAAGGGCGGAAGACGATAGCCAGCCGGCTAACCTAGCTTGTGCGAGGTTCATGGATCGGAACTGAAATGGAGTGGGTGGGCCGGAGTTGCAATCCCGGGGCCATGCGTGGCACCCGGGCAGTAAAAGGAGATGGCTAGCGAAAAATTCGTGCGAGGGAGCAGGCAGGGGTTTTCATGGCAAGATCCTACCATGGCAAGACCTCTTGACTCCGGCAAACGCGTTCCCCGTTTCTTCTGCGAAGCCCCTTTGTCCTCGGGCATGCTGCGCGAACTACCGGCCGCCGCGGCGCATCACGCCGCGAGGGTGTTGCGCTTGAAGGCGGACGACACCGTGAAGCTCTTTTGCGGGGACGATACCGAGTGGCATGGCGTCATCACCGGAATTGAACGCGATCGCGTCTGGGTGCGCGTGATTCAAGCCGAGCTCCGCGGCGTGGAATCCCCGCTCTATATCGCGCTCGCTCAAGGCATGAGCAGCCGCGAGAAGATGGATCTCACCTTGCAGAAGGCCACGGAACTCGGGATCAGCGAGATCTTTCCCATCGTCACCCAGCGCAGCGTGATAAAATTGAGTGACGAGCGCGCTGGCCGCCGGGTGGAGCATTGGCAGGGCGTGGTGTCGGCGGCCTGCGAGCAATGCGGCCGTAACAAGATACCGGTCATCCACGGCGTGCAACGCTTCGATCGATGGCTGGCGGCGTTACCTAGAACTTCGCCCGATCTTCGCTTGCTCTTGTCCCCGGCCGGCAGTATCCGCCTGAAGGACATTGCGCCGCCAAGCCGGATCTTGTTGTTGGTGGGGCCCGAAGGCGGTCTCACGCCGGAGGAACGAGAACCCGCGCAAGGCTTCGGCTTTCAAGCGATGGTGCTCGGGCCCCGTGTATTGCGCACGGAGACCGCCGCCCTGGCGGCCGTGGCCGCCATGCACGCGCTTTGGGGAGATTTCTGAGGCCGCCACGCCTTATACTGCCGCCCACTTAATTCTCATCAAGCAGACCGGCACACATGGAAATTCGCAATAGTACGTATGTCGTAACGGGCGGAGGCTCTGGCTTAGGCGGCGCCACGGCCGAAATGATCGTGGCTAATGGTGGCAATGTAGTGATCGCCGACATAAAAGGCGAGGAGCTCGCGGGCAAACTTGGTCCCAATGCGCGTTTTTGTACCACCGATGTCACCAATGAAGAGCAGGCCAAGGCCGCTATGGCCATGGCACTCAAGGAATTTGGCGCGCTGCATGGCTTAGTCAATTGCGCGGGCATCGCGGTGGGGGAAAAGACGATCGGCAAGGACGGCCCGCACGCGCTCGCTTCCTTCACCCGCGTCATCCAAGTCAATTTGATCGGCACCTTCAACATGATCCGCCTGGCGGCCGATGCCATGGCCAAGCAGGCGCCCAACGCCGCGGGCGAGCGCGGCGTCATCGTCAACACCGCTTCCGTTGCGGCCTACGACGGCCAGATCGGGCAGGCGGCGTATTCTGCCTCCAAGGGCGGCGTGGTGGGCATGACCTTGCCCATCGCCCGCGATCTGGCGCGCAGTGGTATTCGGGTCGTCACCATCGCCCCCGGCATCTTCGAGACTCCCATGCTGATGGGCATGCCGCCGGAAATCCAGGAATCCCTCGGCAAACAAGTTCCATTTCCTTCGCGCTTGGGTAAACCAAGGGAGTATGCCGCCCTGGTGCGGCACATTTTCGAGAATGAAATGCTCAATGGCGAAACCATCCGGCTGGATGGGGCGATACGGATGGGACCCAAGTAAGCGTGAGGCGTGAGGCACCAGACGCGAGGCGTGAGGCGATAGGCGTGAGGCGTAAAGCGGACGGTGGGGTTGGACGCCCTCCTTCCTCCCTTATTGTCCAGGTTCGAAAGCCGTCGCGATGCGTGAACCCCACGCCTCACGCCTATCGCCTCACGCCTCACGAATGATCGATCATTCCCAATTCGTCTCCTGGTTCCGCTCGGCGGCACCCTATATCCACGCCTTTCGGGGACGCACCTTCGTGGTGGCGTTCGGGGGCGAGGTGGTGGCGGGCGGCAACTTCACGGCGCTGACGCGTGACTTTAATCTCCTGGCCAGCCTGGGTGTGCGCTTGGTGCTGGTACACGGTTCGCGCGCACAAATAGAACGCCGCCTTTCCCGGAAGAGCACTCGCTTCGTACGCGGAATGCGGGTGACGGACGACAAGGTGCTGGTTGTCGTGAAGGAGGAGAACGGCCGGCTGCGCACGGAAATCGAGGCCCTGCTTTCCATGGGCATCGCCAACGCGCCCATGGCGGACACGCGGCTCAAGGTGGCCGGAGGAAATTTCGTGGTGGCGCGGCCGGTGGGCGTGCTGGACGGGGTGGATATGCTTCACACCGGCGAGGTGCGCAAGATCGACACCGGTGCGATCCGCGGCCGGCTGGATTCGGGCGAAGTGGTCTTGATCTCGCCCTTGGGTTACTCCCCCACGGGCGAAGTCTTCAACCTCGGCTTCGAGGAAGTGGCAACCGAAACAGCCATCGCGCTGGCCGCCGACAAGTTGATTTTCCTGGTGGACGGACCCCAGGCCGGCCGGGGCGCATGGAGAGAGTTGGCGGCCACACAGGCCGAACGGCTTATAGCCCACGCGGACGCCACCCAAACACTGAAACTCGCCGTCCGGGCTTGCCGCAACCAAGTGGAGAGAGTGCATTTCGTCAGCCGGGAAGCCGATGGCGGCTTGTTGCTCGAACTCTTCACCCACGAAGGCGTGGGCACCATGATTACCCAGGATCCATTGGAACGCTTACGCCAAGCGACCATAGAGGATGCCGGGGGTATTCTGCGCTTGATCGAACCCATGGAAGCCGACGGTACCCTGGTCAAGCGCAACCGCGAACGCTTGGAAACCGAGATTGGCCGCTTCACCGTGCTGGAACACGACCGCATGATCGTGGGGTGCGCCGCGCTCTATCCATTTAATGGCGCCAAAGCCGGCGAACTGGCCTGCCTAGCCGTGCATGCGGAGCATCAAGGCGGCGGTGCGGGCGAAAGACTGCTGCGGCATGTCGAGGATCTGGCCAAGAAACAAGGCTTGCGCCGTTTATTCGTGCTCACCACCAAGACCGCGCATTGGTTCGCGGAGCGCGGATTTAGCGAGTCCGCCGTCGCGGAGCTTCCGCCCGAAAAAAAGTCACTCTATAACCTGCAGCGGCGTTCCAAGGTATTGGCGAAGAAGCTCGCCTAACTACCCTCTGTTTGCGTTCTAACCACCGTGGGGCGCCCGTCGCGGATATGACAACGGTCTGGCGCGACTTTGGCTTTGGCTCGGAGCATAACAATCCGCGAGACCCGCCGAACCCTATTCATGCGACTCCTGCCGACCGCGATTTTCTCGCTAGGGCTGCTGTTGACCAGCTTGCCGGGAAGGGGCGAGAGCGCACTTGAGTTTGGCTTGGCTCCTTACATCAGCACGCGCACTCTGCTGGGTATGTTCAAACCCCTGTCGGATTTCTTGGAGCGCCGCCTGGAACGGTCTGTCATGTTGGTGAGTGCCCCGGATCTGGAGACGTTCGACAGACAACTCATCGGCCAGCGGTACGACATTGCCATTGTATCTCCGCACACGGCCCGCTTGGCACAGCGCGAACACGGCTACGAACCCTCGCTGAGATTCACTTCCGATCTATACGGCGTGTTGCTCGTCAAGACCGGCAGCCCCGTGCAAAGCGTTCGCGACCTAGACGGGCAAGCCATCGCCTTCCCGCAGCGCACCAGCGTCACGGATTTGCTCGGTAAGGAATTGTTGGAAAAGCACGGCGTGGATATGTCGCGCGTGGAACGTCCCCACAGCTTTCAAGATTCAGTGTTGCTGGGATTGGTGCAAGGTGAGTATCCAGCGGCCCTGGTCAATGCTTTCGTCTTGCACCGGGCCTCGGAATCGCAGCGAGCGTTGGTGAGGCAGATCGCACAGACCCGCAAGATCTCCAACCTTTTCATCGTGGCGCGCTCGGATCTATCCCGAACCGGACGGGAGGCGCTGCAAGCCGCCGTCACCCAATTCATGGAGACCACGCCCGAAGGCGTGAAATTCCTCAAGGAGACCGGGCTCGGAGGCGTACGCCCGCCTTCGGATGCCGAGCTTAAAAATCTAGATTCCCTGGCCGCGGACCAAAGAAGAATTTGGGAGGAGCTGCGCCTGGGTCAAAGGCAGATACGGTGACGGCAACGACCGCCTTCTCGCGAAATGACATTTCCTCCCAT